>JAPLUM010000822.1 GCA_026397605.1 Verrucomicrobiota bacterium
CGCCTTCACCCTCGCCCTCTCCCTTGATCCAAAGCCCGACGAACTTGCTCCGCTCATCGACTACGCCAAACAAGAGGGCCTCGAAAACACCTGCCGAGTCATCTTGAATCTCAACGAGTTCAGTTTCGTTGATTGAAGCAGGATGAGTGGTTGCAAGTTTGGCGTCATGTGGACGCTTTAGAGCCATGACTTGGTCCCAAAATTATGATCCCCTCGGCAATCTGATCTTCTCGTCGCTCGTGGCGGCGTTGCCGGTGGTGGTGTTGCTGGGGTTGCTGGCGTTCTGGCATGTGCGGGCGTATTTCGCGGCGCTGGCAGGACTTGTGGCGGCGGCGCTGATCGCCGGGTTTGTTTATCACATGCCGGCACAGCTTGCGGGCATGGCCGCGGTGAGCGGGGCTGTGTTTGGCCTCTTCCCCATCGGCTGGATCGTGCTGAATGCGATGTTTGTTTATAACCTGAGCGTGGAGACGAACCAGTTCACCGTGCTGCAAAAACAAATCGCGGGTGTCTCGGGTGATCGACGTATCCAAGCGCTCATGATTGCGTTTTGTTTCGGCGCCTTCATCGAAGGTGCGGCGGGGTTTGGTGCGCCGGTGGCGATCACGGGTGCGCTTATGATTGGCCTCGGTTTCAAACCGCTCGAAGCAGCGAAGCTAGCGCTCATTGGCAACACCGCACCCGTGGCCTTTGGCTCACTTGGCATTCCGCTCACTACGATGGCGGACATCACCGGACTCGATCTCATGAAACTCAGCGCGATGGTAGGTCGGCAGTTGCCGCTGTTTTCGTTTCTTGTGCCGTTCTGGTTGGTGGCAGCACAGGTCGGCCTGCGCGGGATGCTTGGCGTGTGGCCTGCCTGCTTCGTTACCGGCGCGAGCTTTGGCGTGATGCAGTTTTTGATGAGCAACTACCACGGCCCGTGGCTGGTCGATATCGCCAGCGCCGTGGTAGCAATGGCCTCGCTCGTGATGTTCATGAAGGTGTGGAAGCCGAAGGAAAAGAAAAAAGAGCCGACTTTAGAAGATGCGCTCGGCGAAATCGTCGGCATTGCTGGTGTCAGTCATCCTATCATCGCCTTGGTTTGCGTTATCATTGGAATGTTCTGGAAAGCAAAACCAAAGGCCAAGCCACAGCCCAAAGTTCCGAGGACAGTCGAAGTCAAAACTCTGGTGGCTACCGGTGCCTGGAAGGCTTGGATTCCGTGGGTCTCTCTGACGCTGTTTGTCTTTGTATGGGGCGTCCCTGCCGTGAAGACAGAGCTGAATGCGATCTTCAATCTGGAGATCGAGGTGCCGATGCTGCACAAGACCGTCGAACGTGTGCCGCCCGTGGTCATTCATCCAGAGTTGGAAAAGGCCGTGTTCAAACTGAACGCGCTGAGCACCGCTGGCACTGCTGCGCTGCTTTCCGGTATCTTGGCAGGCTTTTGCCTGGGCATGTCACCACGACGTTTGCTAAGGGTCTATGGCCAGACGGTCTGGAAGCTGCGAGTCCCCTTGCTGACGATCTCACTCATGCTCGCGATGGGCTATGTGACGCGCTACAGCGGAACAGACACAACGATGGGGCTCATGATGGCCTCGACGGGCGTGTTGTTCCCCTTCTTCTCACCGATCATCGGCTGGCTCGGTGTCGCCCTCACAGGCAGTGACACCGCGTCGAACGTGCTCTTTGGCAATCTCCAACAAGTCACGGCAAACCAACTCAATCTCTCCCCCATTCACATGGCCGCCTCGAACAGCAGCGGCGGCGTGATGGGCAAGATGATCGACGCGCAAAGCATCGTCGTGGCAGCTGTGGCAACAGGCGGCCACCCAGACAGCCCTGATGCTGGCACTGTGCTGCGCAGCGTGTTCTGGCACAGCGTAGCGCTGGCGCTGCTCATGGGATTGCTAGTGATGGCCCAGGCCTACTGGCTGCCGTGGATGATTGTGAAGTGATTGCTTTATCAAGCCTCCCCTCAATGAAGAGAGCACGAAATCGGCATCAACCACCTCGCCACCTCTCCAATCGTCCCGCAAAGACGTGACTGATCACCGCGTAGTATCCAGTCGAGCATCACTCATGATCACCCGTCGCCAACTTCTACAAACTGCCGGACAAGGATTCGGTGCGCTTGCGTTTGCCTCCCTGCAAGCAGGCGAAACGGCGCATCGCGCACAAGTCGTGGCACCGAAGGCAAAGCGAGTGGTGCAACTCTTCATGGGCGGCGCTGCGTCGCATCTAGACCTCTTTGATTATAAGCCAGCGCTGATCAAGCATCATGGAGAGGAATCTGACTTTGGCGAAACCGTAGAGACCTTTCAAAACGGACTCGGCCCATGGAAGAAGCCCGTGTGGGATTTTAAGCCATACGGTCAGAGCGGCAAGATGCTCAGCGAAGTCGTCGCGCCGTTAGGAGCCTGCGCCGATGACATGGCCTTCGTTCATAACATGGTCGGTAAAACCGGCGTTCACTCGCAGGGCACGCTGCTTCAAGCCACGGGCTTCAATCTACCCGGCTTCCCTGGCATGGGTTGCTGGGTCAGTTATGGACTCGGCTCCCTGAGCGACAACCTACCCACTTTCGTCGTGCTTCCGGATCATCGCGGTTTTGCTTCCAATGGACCGAAGAATTGGGACAGCGCCTTTTTGCCTTCGCAACATGCGGGAACAATCATCTACCCAGGAGCCGATACACCAATCAACGATCTCTTCCCACACAAGTCAGGCCGCTACATCAGCGCGAAGTCTGACCGCGAAGGGTTCGCGTTGCTGGAGCAACTCAATCGCAAACACCAGAAACTACGAGAAGAAGATAGTCGGCTCGACTCCCGCATCAAAAGCTACGAACTGGCCGCCAAGATGCAGCTCGCCGCACCCGAAGCACTGGACATCAGCCAAGAGTCCGATGCGATGAAAGCCATGTATGGCATTCAGGAACATCGCAAAGTCTGGCCCACCGAAATCAATCCTGCTGAAGAAGCCGATTACATGGGCCGCAAGTGCCTAACTGCCCGCCGACTGCTTGAGCGCGGCGTGCGTTTTGTGCAAATCTGGAGCGGCAACGACAACGGCTTCCCGCGTCGCAATTGGGACAGCCACGAGGACGTTGAGCGCGACCACGGTCCGCTGGCCTGGGGCATGGCAAAGGCTGTCAGCGCGCTCATCTTGGATCTCAAGCAACGTGGCCTTCTGGATGGCACCATCATCCTCTGGACCACCGAGTTCGGCCGCATGCCCAGCACCCAAGGCGGCAAGGGTCGCGACCACACTCCCTATGTCTTCACCAACTGGCTCTGCGGCGGCGGTATCCAGGGCGGCGTCACCGCAGGAGAGAGTGATCAATGGGGCTATAAGCCACTCGACCGCGCGAATCCCACGACCTGCTACGACATCCACGCCACGATGATGCATCTCCTCGGCATTGATCACGAGAAACTCACCGTTCGTCATAACGGCATCGACCGCCGACTCACGGATGTGCATGGACATGTGATCAAGTCCCTTCTTGCCTGAAAGAACCAAGTTACTGCAACACTCCATCACAGTCTTTCGTTGGAGACGGCGTCCCATGAAAAGACTCACCTCTCTCGTTCTCTTCGCTTTCTGCACTTCGATCCTTGCAGATGATAAGCCCAACATCCTCTTCATCCTCGCGGACGATCTCGGGCAGATGGACATCGGGGCTTTCAATCCGAAGACGTTTTATGAGACACCGAACATCGACGGGCTTGCAAAGCGTGGGATGAAGTTCACGCAAGGCTATGCGGCATGCTGCGTGTGCTCGCCGACACGGGGCAGCATCATGACGGGGAAATACCCGCCGCGTTTTGGCATCACGAATTTCATCCCTGGAGGTCGCTCGGGAAAATTGTTGCCCGCGCCAAATGCTGGTCAGCTGGCGCTGCAAGAAGTCACGATTGCCGAATCCTTGAGGGACGCAGGCTATGCGACCTTCATGTCTGGCAAGTGGCATTTAGGCAACGAAGGCTTCATGCCGAAAGACCAGGGTTTCGCCAATGAGACGAGCGCAACCACGGGACCGAAATCAGACGTCAAAAAAAGTGTCGATGACCCCAAGAAGACAGACCGCATCTGCAACGAAGCTGTCGCATTCATCGAGGCAAACAAAGACAAGCCTTTCTTCGCTTATCTGCCTTTCAATGCCCCACACGTCCCCGTTGGTGCTCCCGCAGACCTCATCGCCAAGTGGCAAGAGAAAGCCAAGCAAGCTCCCGCAGATGTGTGGGGTCAGGAGGGCAAGAACCAAGTCCGCCTCATTCAAAACCATGCAGCCTACGCGGCTATGCTGGAACAATTCGACACCGGCATCGGGCGCGTGCTCTCTGCTCTGGAGAAAAACGGACTGACTGAGAAAACGATCATCGTTTTCATGTCCGACAACGGCGGCCTCTCCACCGCCGAAGGCTCACCCACTTCGAATCTCCCGCTGCGTGCCGGCAAAGGCTGGCCGTATGAAGGCGGTGTGCGTGAGCCTCTCATCGTGGTGGCTCCGGGTGTGACCAAGCCAGCAAGCACCTGCTATTCGCCCGTCATCAGCACGGACTTTTATCCAACCTTGCTTCAACTCGCGGGTCAGCCTTTGAAACCCGACCAGCATCTCGATGGCGTAAGCTTTGTGCCACTGCTCAAGGGCGAATCCACAGCGCGTGGTAAGCCACTCTTCTGGC
>JAPLUM010000411.1 GCA_026397605.1 Verrucomicrobiota bacterium
GCACAGTGGTTCTGCGACAAATTCCAAGGGCTCACCAGCCGGGTTGCAAAAATGCGCATGAAACAGCTCCTCACTGCTCACGACCTGGGACAAACACCTCGCCAGACTATCCGACATCGCCTCACTCTCCGTGCCGCGAACGCCGCCATACAAAAGAGGCTCTTGCAAAAGCTCGCGTTCTGGTCTCGCGTGCGGAACGCCTACATCGCGACTCGTAGGCTCGTTCGCCAGAACGAGAAGGACGCGGGTTTTGCAAGCAGCTCAAAAGACAGAGCCTTGTTCTTCACACTCGACTGTGAACAAGATTTCGGGCATCTGCCGTTGATCGTTGGCGGATGCTCGCCACTGCTAACCACCATTATCAGTGAATGGAAACGCCAGCACTCAATCCAACTTCGACTTCAGGACAGGGCGCGAGACAGCCATCGCGACGGCCCTCGTCTCAGAAGGAGATCGCGCAGCTTGCTCTGCCCTTAACCGACAGCGAGCGAAAGGAATCCAGGAAGCAGCTCGACAAGCTCCATCCCGGCAATCGTTTACGCCTGATGTTTGGGCAGCCCTTGTTGCCAAAAGGTCCCGAGAGTGGGGAGTCCCCCTAATCCGGCTCGATGGCCTGGGTCTCGGCAGAGATCCTGACGATCATTTGATCTCTCAATACATGCAGCCCCTGAAAACAGGTGCGGAGGCCAGCCCCTTTGCTGACGGCGACTGGCAGGTCGTGTATAAACTCTTTCCCCTGCATGCCAGCGGTGGCCTAGGAAAGACCTTTGAAATTGACCGATACCCTGACGATCAAGGCTTTGAAATGACCGTGCGCGACGCCGTGCTGATCGAGACCATGGAGAAACTCATCGTCCTGCATGATGCGGGTGCCCACCCCACGGAACTCGTCGGCATTGACGATCAGGGGGATTATTTGGTGGTGAAGCAACCTTTAGCTTACCCGTATCAGAATTTAGAAGAAGATCGCCTGATCGCGCTGGAACGCATCCGTGCCGTGCCATGTCGTGCCCGTTTCCGCCGCGCTGTCTGGATACTCTGGGAGCATGAACAGGCCTGGGTGCTCAGTGATCTGCATCCTGGAAACATCATGCGAGATGCCGGCGGTCTGCCTACCATCATTGATGCGCTGCTTTCCCCACTACCGCCTGCATTGATCCAAAGTGATCACCTGCTGACCCAGGACGTGGAAGATGCCCGGGCTCTGAGGGAAGGTCGTCCACTCCCGTCCAGAGATGTCTTTGCGGAAATTGAAGATGACGAGTTGTAGCAAATCGTGATTGGCATCGGGCTGCATTCGTTCATACTCACCTCCTCTTATGGTTCTACATCGCACCCTTGCCCTTCTTGTCTTATCCGTTCTTTCCGTCATGGCTGCCGAAGATGGCTTCACGCCACTCTTTGATGGTAAAACCATGACCGGCTGGAAAAACGCCTATGATTGGGGCAAAATCGAAGTCGTGAATGGTGAGGTGCATCTCACCGGTGAAAAGAAGTTTTTCGTCGTCACTGAGAAGACTTACAGCGACTTCATCTTTGAGGGCGACATCCTACTTCCCGAAGGCAAAGCCAACAGCGGATTCATGTTCCGCGCTCATGTGGAGCCAAACAAGGTTTTTGGGTATCAAGCCGAGGTCGATGGAGACGCCAACCGCAAGTGGTCTGGTGGTCTCTACGATGAAGGTCGCCGCATGTGGTTCATCAGCCCAATCAAAGGTAATAAGGAGAGCGAAGACGCCTTTCGTGCCCGTGCTGGGGATGCATTCAAACGCAATGACTGGAACACCTACCGCATCACCTGCCAGGGCAATAAGCTGAAAATCGAAGTCAACGGCGTGGTCACAACCGAAGTCGAAGACAGCACCGACGCCAGCGGCCCCATCGCCATCCAGCACCACGGCGAAAAAGGTGCCACGTACAAGTTCCGCAATCTTCGGATCAAAGAGCTCAAATAATCCCATTTAGTCGTCCCAAATCTCAGCCTTCAATCGTTATGACCATCACCCCAGACCAATACGAAAAGCTCGGTGCCTTTTACCTCGGACGCGGTTACGACCTGGAGAAAAAAGAACTCCAGGAAGATCTGGTGATGTATGACTCCAAAGATCTCGTCACCCATGGCGTGGTTCTCGGCATGACAGGTTCCGGTAAGACGGGGCTTTGCCTGGCCTTGCTCGAAGAGGCTGCCATGGATGGCATTCCACTCATCGCCATCGACCCCAAGGGTGACATCGGCAATGCGCTGCTCACCTTTCCCAATTTAAGCCCAGAGGAGTTTAAACCTTGGGTCAATGCCGACGATGCTCGCCGAAAAGGCATCAGTGTGGACGACTTTGCCACCCAGCAGTCAGAGCTTTGGAAAAAAGGCCTCGGCGACTGGGGTCAAAGTGCTGATCGAATCAAAAAACTGCGCGAGACCGTGGACATGGCCATCTACACCCCCGGCAGCAATGCAGGCCTGCCAGTCTCCATTTTGAGCTCCCTGGATTGCCCGCCAGCTGAGGTCATGGACGATGCGGAGACTCTCGGAGATCGGATCGAAAGCACGGTTTCCTCCATGCTCGGACTCATGGACATTGAGGCTGATCCTGTTCAGTCACCCGAGCATATCCTGCTTTCCAACATCATTGGTCACTGCTGGAAAAAGGGACAAAACGTCTCGCTGGAAAATCTAGTCCGGCATATCCAACAGCCACCGATTCGGAAAGTCGGTGTCGTCGATATCGACACCTTCATGCCTGAGGCTAAGCGCACGGCTCTGGCCATGAAGATGAACAATCTCATCGCCTCCCCAGGCTTCGCCTCCTGGCTTGAAGGTGAGCCGCTGAACATTCAGCGCATGTATTACACGGCTGAGGGTAAACCCCGCATCACCATCTTTAACATCGCCCATCTCAATGATAGCGAGCGCATGTTCTTTGTGTCGCTCTTGCTGAATCAACTGCTGGGCTGGATGCGCACCCAGCAGGGCACCACCTCTCTCCGCGCCATGTTTTACATGGATGAAATCTACGGCTACCTGCCGCCGACTGCCATGCCGCCATCGAAGAAGCCGATGATGATCCTGCTTAAACAGGCCCGCGCCTTTGGTCTCGGCATCCTAGTGGCGACACAGAATCCGGTGGATCTGGATTACAAAGCACTGGCTAACATCGGCACCTGGTGGATCGGCCGCCTGCAGACTGAGCGAGATAAAGCCCGTCTCCTCGATGGACTCGAAGGTGCCGTCAGTAGCAGTGGTGGCAAATTTGATCGCAGAGAAATGGAGGTCGCCATCTCCGGGCTCGGCAATCGAGTCTTTCTCATGAACAACGTGCATGAAGATGGTCCAGCCATCTTCCACGTCCGCTGGATCATGAGCTACCTCAGTGGCCCCCTGGCCAAAGATCAGATCAAACGCCTGATGGACCCTATCCGCCCAGCCAAAAACGTCGCTGCAGCAGGTGAAGACGACGGATTCCTCCCACCTGGGGCCACTTCCGCGCCGACCGCAGATCGCAATACGATCAAGCCAAAACTGCCCGAAGGCACCGCTGAATTTTTCCTTCCAAGCGATGTGAGTGCAGACAGCCTCTGCTATGTCCCCGCCATCCTACGGAATGCCATCGTCAATTTTGACGATACCAAGCGTAAGATCACAGGCCGCAGCAGTGTGACCTTGGTCAATCCGATAGACATCAATAACCAGCGTGTTACTTGGGATAAATTTGTGGAGATCCCGCGTGATGTGGATCTTTCGAAATGGAGTGCAGATGCCACCGAGGGAGCCGAGTTCACCGATCTCCCAGGAGCCGCGATGAAGTCCAGCACCTACACCAGCATCAAGAAAGACTACACCGATTGGGTCTATGCCAATCACACCCTGGAAGTCAGCTACAGTCCTGTGCTGGAAGCCTATTCGAATCCTGGAGAAAAGGTGGATGAATTCAAAGCCCGAATCGCCCAAACGGCGCGTGAACTGCGTGACAAAGCCATCGAGGAACTGCGTGAAAAAACCACCAAGACCCTGAAGTCCATCGAAGACAAAGCCATTAAAGCTCAGGTGAAAGTGGATACGCAAAAAGCCCAGGCAAGCAGCGCCAAACTTTCCGCGGCGGTCAGCATCGGCACCAGCATCCTCGGCGCATTCCTAGGCCGCAAGAGCGGACTCGGAGCCATCGGTTCCATGATGAAAGGCAGCACCGTCACCAGCGCCTCCCGCGTCATGCGTGAAGGTCAGGAAGCCGCGGCGGCTGAAGCTGAGCTCGTCCGCTTTCAGCAGGACATGGCTGATCTGAACAAGACCCTGGAAGACGAGACCCAAAAGATCCGCGATCAATTTGACCCCACCACTCTGGCTCTAGAAACCTTCAAGCTCACGCCCACCAAAAACAAGATCCAGCCAGATGCCATCGGCATCCTCTGGCTACCGCATGAGAGAGTGGGCGGAGAGTTGAAGAAAGCGTGGAGTTGATGCACCAAGGTCGAGTGAGGCGAATTCACTCGCCACACTTATTCCAGTGCCCACCTCTCTCCACGATCTGACCTTTGATGAACTGCGCGAGCTGATCGTGCAGGGCGGGCTGCGTCCTTCCCACTCGGCCACGCTTTGGAATGCGCTGCATTTTCGTGCCAATAAGGATTTGAATGAGCGCACTGATTTCTTGCCGCCGCTGCGGAAGTGGTTGGATGGCAAGTTGGGTTCTGAATTTAACATGGATGTGCTGCCGATCGCCTCTGAGGTCTTTAGCAACGATGATCTAACAAGAAAATATCTGCTGAAACTCCAGGATGGGCAGGAGATCGAAACCGTGGTCATGGGCTACACGGGTCGTCACACCGCCTGCATCAGCACACAGGCAGGTTGTGCCATGGGCTGCGTTTTTTGCGCCACTGGGCAAATGGGCTTTGTCCGCCATCTGCGACCTGGAGAGATCGTGGCGCAGGTGCATCACGCCCGCCGCATTTTGTCCGCAAGCGGCGAACGGCTCCGCAATCTCGTCCTCATGGGCATGGGCGAGCCACTGCACAACTATGATAACGTCATGAAGGCTCTCGGCATCATCAGCGACACGCGCGGAGCCAATATAGGCCCTAGTAAAATCAGCGTCAGCACGGTGGGTGTCGTCCCTGGTATCCTGCGCATGGCAGAAGAGAATAGCCGCTACAATCTCGCCGTCAGTCTGCACGGCAGCACTGAGGCTGAGCGCGCTGCTCTGATCCCTGCCAATCAACGCTGGCCGCTCAGTGAGCTCATCGCTGCTTGCCGCACGTATTGTGAGAAGACAGATCGGAAGATCTTCTTTGCCTGGACTCTCATCGCTGGCGTGAATGATACGCCTGAACATGCACACCGCGTCGCCGCATTGCTGCAAGGCATCAAAGCCCACGTGAATTTGATTCCGCTCAATGAAACCGCTGGCTATGCGGGTCGTGAAAGCATTGAAACGGCCGGTGAAACGTTTCATCGGATCATCCAGGAGGCAGGCATCCCCTGCACGGTGAGGCAGCGACGTGGCATCGACGTCGCGGCAGGCTGTGGGCAACTCAAGGCAGAAAAAAGAAAGCGCAGTGAACGGACACTTGCCTGATGGAGGAGTAGCGATCTGTTTTTTTGCAGATTTCTTGTCAGAAATGAGTCCTCACGGTCAAAGAGATTAAAAACATCGGCAGTCTCAAAATTTGGCAAAGCCGCCGATAGTTGCATTCAGCATCCATCCGACTTTGACGAGATAACCGCGGGCACTATAATACGCCCCCTCATGCTTGATACTGCCACTCTCCTCATTCACTGCCCAGACCGTCCCGGACTGGTCCACGATGTCACAGGTTTTATTTCTTCTCACAAAGGCAATATCATTGATCTCCAGCAGCACATTGATCCTGATCAGGATACCTTTTTCATGCGGCTGGAGTGGAGTCTGGAAAACTTCACCCTCGAAAAGTCGGAGATCTTTGACCGTCTGCAACCCATGGCGCGCCGTCATGAAATGCAAATGCGCCTGCACTTTGCCAGCGTGAAGAAACGCATCGCTCTTTTTGTGACCAAGGAAAACCACTGCCTCTACGATCTTCTGGCTCGCCATGAGGCTGGTGATTTGCCCGTCGAGATCCCGCTCATCGTCGCCAATCACGACACCCTGCGCCCAGCAGCAGACCGGTTTGGCATTCCGTTCCACCTTTTCCCGATCACCAAGGACAACAAACTAGCTCAGGAAGCCGCGCAGATCGAGCTGCTTAAAAAAGAGCGGATCGATACCGTCGTCCTGGCACGCTACATGCAGATCATCAGCCCTGCGATGATTGCCGCCTTTCCGAATCAGATCCTCAATATCCATCACAGCTTCCTGCCCGCCTTTGTCGGTGCCAAGCCCTACCACCAAGCCCACGCGCGCGGTGTAAAAATTATCGGAGCTACCAGTCACTACGTCACAGCCGATCTCGATGAGGGCCCAATCATCCATCAAGACGTCATGCGTGTCAGCCATGAAGACACCGTCCAGGACCTCGTCCGCCTGGGGCGCGATCTAGAAAAAACCGTTCTAGCCAAAGCCTTGTGGTGGCACGCCCGAGATCAGGTGCTGGTCTTCAAGAATAAAACCGTGGTCTTTGAGTGATGCCTTCAGCCATGAGATTTAATCTTTACTTATTCACCTTTTTTAGCACCTGCCTGCTGGCACCCATCGCCCAAGCTCAGCTTGGCGTTTCGCCATCTCAAAACGCGGCATTCCTCTCAGAGTTACGTGCACGTGATGCTGACCGCTCTGAGTCTGAGAAGGATGTTCTTGGAGGAGATCGCTTATTGATGGAGCGCGGGCGAGAGGTTTCTCAGTGGCGTCTGTTTAAATACTGGGGAATCGAGGCTCAGCGTCTTGGCGCTGATATCACTGGGTTTAACGGCCAATATCAGCTCGGGCGGCGCTACCTTTCACCCTTTTATTTCGGTGTAGAGGCTCCAAAAAGCCCTGTTTTGAAGACGGATGCTTTGTCTTTGAGCATGGCGCTTCAGGTTGATTTCACTTTCCAAGCTGACACTTCGGGTTGGGCATCACCCGTTTTTGTATCTCCGACTTTACTATGGGATGGCAGTTATATTTTATCAGACAATCAGCGGCTGACTTTTACTGGAGGACTGCAAATCAACTGGGACTTGGAAAGTGGCCGTTTCAATTCTGACTACTGGAGCGATGAGTTGGGTTTTGGTCTTTTGCCAGGCACGAGTCTCGCTTACGACTTGGATCTGGATACCCTTCATGTGACCGCTTATGATCGTGTCTCTGCGCGGCCTTACCTTGGCATGTTGCAAAACGATTTGGGTCTAGCGGCAACATGGAGGCTTGCCGCCAAATGGTCCTGGACGCTGAATTACACCTTTTCCAAGACCTACGATATCGATGGCGCCTACGGGCCGGACTTCGGATATTACTCTTTTGGCGGGCTAGATTTTAACCAGCACACGATCTCGTCAGAACTGATTTTTGAGCAAAGTACTGCTATAGAATTAGGGCTTGAAGCAGCCATGACATGGTATCGGCCAGACAATCAAGGGATCAATCGAGACTACGGTGCCCCTCCCTTTTCTTTTTGGGCAAATGGCGCGGTAAAAGCAGATTTTTTCAACGCAGGTGCCTTTGTGAAATGGCGGCCAACTAGCAAAATGCAGCTCCGGGTGGCGGTGGGCATGCAAAATGCGCAGACAGCCGCTTCCTACGATCCATTCAGCAACAATACGCGGGCAGACACAAGCAGCCCTTACTACACCGTGGCCTTCACTCAGAAACTCAATGAGCTTTGGAGCCACGAGCTAGCAGTAGGCTATGAAAACGTGCTTGGTTTAGGCGGTTTTTACAATCGCGCACACTACATCAATTATGGCATGACTGGAAAAGTCCGCAAAGGTGGCCAATTCACAGCCAGTGCCTTCTATGAACACATGGACCCTTACGATTTCAAGCCCTGGACTGCGTCAGACACCGTGGACTCCGCTGGCATAGATCTTCACTTTGCTCAGCGTATCAATTCTCGCCTGAATATGGATCTCGGCTATTCGCTGGCCTATCTTCAAAGGAGATATATCAATCCCCCATATATCAAGTCCCGTGAGGATACTTACAATAATCTCCAGCACATGGCCTCCATCGGAGCGCGGTACGCTCTCACAGAGAACACACAGATTCATTTCAATGTGCAGGGCGTCCTCTTTCAAGCAGGAAGTAATTTTGCGGGTGCTGGGCGCTTTCAGCTGGGAATCCGCACAGATTTTTAGTGGATGGCGTTCTCCCTGAGACGCTTTTCGCGGAAATGTCATGATTTGAAGCCAATCCTTGCCAAATGGCCAAGACCGCCTAGCCTGCGCACCCCTCTGGACTGGCGGTCTGCTTTGGACACCACAGACGGGACTGTTTTAAAACCCTGCCTTTCGCATGAACATCAACGTCGAACACCAGCCAAACTGCCGCGCCGTCGCCCATATCCGGGTGCCCGGAGAAGAAGTCACCAAGCAGCGCAATAGCGTGATCAGCTACTACGCGGGTCAGGTCCGCCTGCCAGGCTTCCGCCCAGGTAAGGCTCCTGCAGCAGCTGTGATCAAACGCTACGGTCCTGAGATCGAGTCAGAACTCGAAAAACAACTCATCAATGACGGACTGCGCGCGGCTATCAAAAATGAAGGTCTGGAAGTCCTGAACATTCTGGCCATCAATGACAAAATCGTTCACGAGAACGATAAAAGCTTCAGCTTCAGCGCTGAGATGAGCTTGGCCCCGAAGATTGAGCTGCCAGAATACAAAGGTATTCCGGTCAAGCTGGCACGTATCGAGGTCACAGATGCAGACATCGATCATGATCTCCTGCACCTGCGCGAGCGCTACGCCAGCTTCCAAGACGTCGATCGTGGTGCTGTGATCGGTGACGCCGTGGTGCTAAGCTTCACAGGCAGCTTGGATGGACAAGCGCTGGCCGAGGCTATGCCTGAGGCTCCTGATCACCTGAAAGAAATGAAGGAAAACTGGTTCCTCCTCGACGCTGAGGAAGATTTCCTCCCTGGCTACTACGCTGGTCTTGTCGGCATCAAGAAAGACGAAGAACGCGCACTCAGCATCACTCTTCCTGAAGACTACAACGTCGAAGCACTGCGCGGCAAATCCATCTCCCTGGCCATCAGCAGCAAAGGTGTGAAGGAAAAAGCTCTGCCAGCTCTGGATGCAGAATTCATCGCTAAGATCGGCGGTCCAGAAATGACCGAAGAGACACTGCGTGGCGAAATGAAGGAAGTGATCCGTCGCCGCCGTGAACAGGCTCGTGAAGCTGCTAAGGGCAATCAAGTCATTGGCCATCTCTTTGAAAAGATCGACTTCGATCTGCCGCAGGAAATGGTCAATCGTGAAGCCCAACGCCGCACCAATGACATCGCCCAGCGTGCCATGCAGCAGGGTATCTCTCAGGATGAGCTCTTGAAACAGCAGGAAGAGATCCTCAGCAATGCTACCCAACAGGCACGTCAGAGCGTGAAGGTGACCTTCATTCTGGAACAGATTGCTAAAACAGAGGCACTCAGCATCACGGATCAGCAGCTCACTTACGCTTTGGCAAACATGGCGGCACGCCAGAAGAAGCCTGTGAAGAAATTCATGGCTGAAGCCCAGAAAAACGGACTCATCGAGCGCATGCGTGATGATCTTCTTCTGGAAAGCGCCATGCAGTTCCTCAAAGACAACGCCCAGGTCGAAGAAACCGAACCTGAGTCTGAGCATTGCGATACGCACTCACCGAAGGAAGCGTAGTAGAATCCAAACTTTAAAAGGGGCCTAAAAAGGCCCCTTTTTTGTTTACGTCACACGATTTTTCACGAGCAAAGCTGCAACAAGCACTTCCTAAATAGAGGTCTAGAAAAAGTTCCAAGCAAGGATTTATGAGGAGACATGAGTCGTTTAATGTGAATTATTGCTTGGCCCAGCACTAATCAATCAAAGCCAAAACACCTATGAAAAAACCAGCTGCAACATCAAACATTGTGAAATCCTTAATCGCGATGACCGTTGGGGTCATGCTCTCTTCCTGTGCCAGTGTACAGACTGTAAGCGCTCCTTCGAAGCCCGATGCACCTGAGGCAGGCAAAGGCCTTGTGACATTCTACCGCGAAAGCGCCTTTGTTGGTGGAGGTGTTAGTTACAAGATTAGTGAGGCTGGACAGCCGATTGGAGGGCTAAAAAACGGTTCGTATTTCGTACATCAAGCCTCACCTGGCGCGCATATCTATGAGGCGAAAACTGAAGCGACTGAATCTATTTCCGTGAGTGTCGAAGCGGGCAAGAGCTATTACATTCAAGGCGGAGTATCCATGGGAGCATTTGTTGGAAGGCCCACACTCTCTGTTGCAGATCCATCTACAGCTAAGTCTGCTCTCGGTGGCTTAAAGCGAGTGGCGCTCAAAAAATAGCGCTTTTGCCGGAGCTTGCGTCATTCATTGTTACTTAACTTTTACCAATCGTGATGACGTTCCGCCGTCAGTCGATGTTTTCATCTGCTGACGGCGGTTTTGCTCATCTATGAATGGAATAATAGAGCATGTTCTGAAACTAACCCTCAGATCACCTCATCTCGGACTTTTAGACATCCTCGTCCACATCACCTTCGCCGGCCTTCTTGCCTCGGAGTTTGGCTTCGATGAAGGCGTCTAAATCTCCGTCCATGACGCCGGAGATGTCGCTGGTTTTTTCGCCAGTGCGGAGATCTTTGACCATCTGATAAGGCTGGAAGACGTAACTGCGAATCTGGCTGCCCCAGCCGATATCGGTCTTTTCACCGTATTGGCGGGCCACTTCAGCCGTGCGTTTGTCTTCTTCGATCTGGTAAAGCTTGGCTTTTAACATTGCCATGGCTTTAGCGCGGTTCTTTGGCTGACTACGCTCGACCTGACAGGCGACGATCACGCCTGAAGGAACGTGGGTGATGCGGACAGCGGTTTCCACCTTGTTCACGTTCTGTCCGCCTTTGCCGCCTGCGCGGTAGGTATCCACTTTCAGATCATCATCACGGATTTCGATGTTGATGTCCTCTTCATTGTCAGGCGTGACGTCGATGCTGGCAAAGGAGGTGTGGCGTTTCTTCGCCGAATCAAAGGGAGAGATGCGGACGAGTCGATGCACGCCGCGTTCACCTTTGAGAAAGCCAAAGGCATTTTCACCGCTGATTTCCAGCGTGGCAGAGCGTGTGCCCACGTCATCACCTTCTTGATGGTCAATGATTTGGACTTTGCAGCCATGCCGCTCACACCAGCGCACATACATGCGCATGAGCATGTCTGCCCAGTCGCAGGCTTCTGTGCCACCAGCACCCGAGTGAATGATGAGGAAGGCACTGCCACGATCAAAGGGACCCGCTAGCAGAAGATCGAGTTCATAGGCAGCGATTGCTTTGTCCAGGTTGTTAAACTCCGTCTGCACTTCTTTAATGCTCTGGACATC
This sequence comes from Verrucomicrobiota bacterium, assembly GCA_026397605.1. GTDB lineage: Bacteria > Verrucomicrobiota > Verrucomicrobiia > Verrucomicrobiales > Verrucomicrobiaceae > Prosthecobacter. The sequence goes on from JAPLUM010000411.1 coordinate 11,445, forward strand.
ACCCTGCTCTTTCGCCAGCTCGATCAGCACTGGAAAGTCTTCCACGCGGGATTCGAGATCCCCCAGAGGAGAGATCTGACGTTTGATGACATTGGCCCTCTCGATCACCTTTTTGGCGGAGTTCTGGCTATCCCAGAAACCTGTGGCGGTCATTTTATGTTCGAGCGCCGACAACTCTTCAGTGAGTTTCGGTAAGTCAAAGATACCTCCGGAGTTCGATCAGGCGGCCTTTAAGGCTTGCCACGTCAAACGCCTGGAGGTCGGTCAGGACAGACTTGCTATTTGTTTCCATGAGGCGCGCGCAATAAAACAGGGCACCGCCAGATGCAAGGAGATGTTCGTCTCAGGCCTCTGGATTAATGAACATGTAGCCAGCACTTCTCACGGTGCGGATGTAGCGAGGTTCATGGGCATCATCGCCGAGTTTTCTGCGTAGCGCGGCGATGTGGACGTCGATACTACGGTCAAAAACCTCATAATGGCGGTCACGCAGGGACTCGATGAGTGCCTCACGGGATTTGATTCGACCGCGAGATTTCATCAGCGAGGTGAGGATATCAAACTCGACGGGTGTGAGTGTCAAAGGAACGTCTTTTTGAGTGGCCACACGTGCATCTAGATTCAGACGCACCGTGCCGACCAAGATCTCTTTGACCGGTGCCTCAGAAGGCATGGACTGAGCTAATGTGGACCGGCGTGTGACAGCACGCACTCGGGCTAGGAGCTCACGCGTGGAGAAGGTCTTTGGCAGGTAATCATCCGCTCCGATTTCCAGACCAACGATGCGGTCAGCCTCCTCTCCCCGAGCGGTCAGCATGAGAATAGGCACTGCCGATTTGGCACGGATGCGTTTCAGCACTTCAAAGCCATCACAGCCGGGCAGCATCACGTCCAGAATAATGGCATGCCATGGCGCAGCGAGGGCGCGCTCAGCCCCCTCAGGACCGGTGTGCGCCAGCTCGACGAAGTAACCCAGTGGCACCAGATAATCCCGGATCAGACCCGCAAGCTTCCGATCATCATCAATGATGAGGATGTGAGTGAGGCCGTCTTGAAGGGCTGATGAGTCGGAGGGCATGAGGTACAGTGTTGCTCCTTTGCGGCACTGACAGGCACATTTCTACCAGGAGGCCGCAAGAAGATCTCGAATGTAGCAGAAATAAGGCGGACCTGTCGATCTGGTTTTCTGATTACAATCGGAGAAACACGGCCCTCATTGGCTGATCTGCACACCACCACTGAGGATTGGTGAGGTGCTGGCTTTCTCACTGCCGACAGGGATCTGGGGGAGCAAGAAGTAGCCTTTGGCGAGCACTTGGCCGCTGAGTTGACGAACAATGAGGCCCGAAAAACTGACGGAGCGTGACGCGCCGCTATCCACAAGCGTAAACTTTCCCTTCATGGCTCCGGTGTTTTTATTCAAGCTCAGTGTGGCCTTAGCGGGGTTCGCGATGCTGCCTGCGGTGGGCATGGTGACGACGTTTGTGTCAGAGTAGGTGAAGGCATTCACATCAGGATCAGTGGTGGCGAGTGCCAGTCCGCCTTCCATGAAAGTGAGTGCTGCGCTACCCGTGCTAGGCAGTCCGAGGATCACAGAGCCTGATGCGGCTGGGGCAAGATAGAGGCCAGCGGCGGCAAGATTCAGCGGACCAAACGCAGCCGCATAAGTGCGCGTGGTGCTCACGGGTTTACTCCAGGTGATCTGCCCTGTGACGGCGTTCAGACTAAAGTCACCACTGCTACCAGACTGCACATTAAGCAGACCTGAGATGGACCCTAGATTCGCATAAAGAGAGGTATGCAAAGCGCATTCACCCGCCGCCCCCATGAAGCCTGCGGAAGTGATGCTCTGACCATCTGCTGTTTTGCCAGAAATCTTGATGGCACCTGAGGCCAAGACGCTGAGCGTGGCATAGCTGGAGCCCTGAGGGATACTGCTAACGCCCAAGTCGGTGCCACTTTGCAGATCTATCGAGAGCGTGTAGTAACCTGCATGAGCAGACGCGGGATTCGTGGTCGTGTTCCAGGCATGACGCCAAGCCGTGACTGCCGCCGTGCCATGCGTGCCTGTCGCTGTGTCCGCACCCGCCAGGGTAAGAGACAGCACCGCAGAACCCACGGTGACCTGCACCTGTGGCGCTGCGGCATTCAGATAGCCTTTCACCGAAGTGCTCTTGCCAGCGGCATTGATCTTCGCCGTGAAGGTGCCCTGGGTCGTGAGCGTTAGGGCTAACAAACCACCGAGATTTGAATTAGCGGAGACTGAGCGTGAGATGATGCCCGTGTAGCTACCGATGAGTCCAGGATCGAGTGCCTTCACCACCAGTGCGGCGGAGACCACCGCGCTGGTTCCTGCACTGTTACTGGCTTTGATCTGCACATTGAAGACGCCCGTCACGCTGGCCCGACCGGTGATGATTCCCGCAGTCTTGCTGTAAGTCAGTCCAGCGGGCAGACCCGTCAGGGTGAAAGTCTTCGGGTAGTTTGAAGCACTGACGGTGGCCGTGTAGCTCTGCCCTACCGTGGTGCTACCCAGGCTCACTGCCGCCATCACAGGCACGCTGTAACTCGCGGCTACGGTTAGGCTGTAGCTCTGTTTAGCCTGGATATTTGCACCATCGGTGACCTTTACCGTGAAGTTAAAAACACCGCTCACTGTCGGTGTGCCGCTGAGCACTCCAGTGCTGCTCAAAGTCATGCCAGAGGGCAGTGCGCCTGCGCTGAGACTCCATGAATACGGAGTCGTGCCATCGGTAGCCGTGAGCGTCTGTGCATAGGCCGCTGTCTTCACCGCGAGTGGTAACGTGAGCGTGGTGATGCTCGGCGCAGTCCCGGCGATGGTAACAGTGAATGCCTTGCTCACCGTCACCGCAGCACCGTCCTGCACTTGTAGCGTGAAGGATGAACTTCCGGTCAGCGTGGGCACGCCACTGAGGACACCAGCGGTGCTCAGCACACAATCGGCAGGCAGGCTGCCCGCGCTGAGTGTCCAGGTGTAAGGCTCTGTGCCGGAAGTAGCGGTGAAGCTCTGCGAGTAAGCTGCATTGACCAGACTGCCCGGCAGTGTAGAGGCTGTGCTGATAGTGAGTGAGGCAGGATGGATAAAGCTGCCACTGGCCGTCTGAGAAACGGTGGCTGCTACAGTGCCTGTACTGTCA
>JAPLUM010000764.1 GCA_026397605.1 Verrucomicrobiota bacterium
CTGTCAGCACGCGCTTGGAATGCCCTGCATGCTGAGGCCAAAGAGGGTACACTAGACATGCTCGTGCTCACGGGCATTTCCTCTTTCCGCATCGTCTGGGGAAAGTGGGTATCCTTGTATAGCCAGACGCTGCTCGTTGTCAGTTCCCTACTGCCTTACATGATCGCCCGCTATCAGCTCGGCGGGGTTGAGATAGTGCGCGAGTTAGTCGGCCTGTATCTATTGATACTTGGCTCCGCCGTCATCACCGCTGGAATGGTGGCTTTTTCATCCCAGTCACTAATTCTAATTCGCCTGTTGTTTAGTGGCTTAGTTGGTTTGGTGGCCTTTGGGTTTGGAGTGTTCACGTTCTTGGTTACCATTAAATTTGACCAAGATAAGATGTTCGAAAATCTCATTCCGGATGACATAGCAGACATTGCCATGCTTGGAACTGGCCTTTCTGGCCTATCAGCCTATCTCATTTATGTAATGCTCTGCATAGGCTCCGCACGATTACCTCGGATTCATGACAGTCAGGGGACAATCAAGCGCATCGTGGCGTTGATACTATTCACATTGCTAGCATCGGCCGTTTGGGGAATGAATTTGTATGAACTTCGATTCAGTCGTTTCCCTCTTGAAGCGACATTAACCATTTTAACGTGTTTTACTCTGTTTATTGGAATGGACGTTCTTACCGAGCTTGCAGCACCTCCCTATTTAAGATACTCGAATGGCATCAAACAAGCGCGCGCCTTCAGTTGGTTGACGTTTATTTTCTTTTCAGGTTGGCCTTCAGGTGTTTTTTTTTATCTGCTGATCAGCCTGCTTCCTTTCTATGCCCAATTGGCCATAAGTAGGAGTTATTCTAGCGTCGGTGATATTGAGTCCCTCTGCATTGTATGCTGCGTGCTGGTGATCAATTTGATTCCGGTCTGTGTCATTTTCTATCAGAAGAATTCACGACTATCACACTGGCTCGGAGTCCAGTTGATCATTTTCGGCATCGGCTTCATATTCCAATCTATTATAAGATACATCTACTATGAAGAAAATCGTAACTTGGCATTCCTTATGATGCTGAGTCCTGTAACAGTGTTGCTTGAAGTGAATAGATCTACCTTCAGTCATCAAGATGAAATCGTGGAAATAGGATCACTGTTCAGCCTTCTCTGGGTTCTAGCCGCCATGTTCCTAGCCATTCGTGAGATCAATCGCCTCCGTGCTTTGGCCATATCTTCTGACTCCACAACCCCACCCTCCGATGCCAAACTCACCTGAACACCTCCAGACCATTCAGTTGCGTGCTCGCGAATGGGCTCGGGTCTTAAAACTGCCGTTTCGGCAGCAGCGCTGGCGCGGTCATGCGGGGGAGTTTGCGGGCACGGGGGTGGGCAGCAGTCTCGACTTCCAGGACCATCGTGTCTATCTCCCCGGAGATGATCCACGGCAGATCAATTGGCAGGCGTATGCCCGCACGGGCACTTACACCATTAAGCAATATCGGGAAGAAGTGCGCCCCCTCGTGGACGTGATTCTTGATGCCTCAGACTCCATGTTTGCGCATCCGGCCAAAGCGCAGCGCACGCAGGAACTGCTGGCCTATGCAGTGGAGGCCGCGCTGCAAACCGGAGCCACCGTGCGCTGTTACGCCGTGCGTGGACAGACGCATCTAGCATTAGAAACAGAAGCCGTCATCGCTGGGCGTTGGGCTCGGGAAGTGCAGGTCATGAAAGCCAGTGCCGACGCCCCAGCGCTGGCTCGTATTCCCCTCCGTGCGGGGGCCATGCGTGTCTTCATCAGTGATCTGCTTTTCCCAGCGGAACCTGAGGCACTGCTGGCACCACTAGGCTCACGAAATGGGCGCGGCATCGTCTTTGTGCCCCATGCCATGCAGGAATCCGCCCCGGCCTGGGATGGGAACTACGAGTTCATCGATTCCGAGACTCAGCTACCCCATGAGCACCGAGTGGAGTCGGACATCCTGCAAAGTTATCTGCGCGCCTATGCCCGCCATTTTGATCTCTGGAAAAACGCCGCAGCCAAACATGGTGTCGCCCTAGCCAGAGTGAGCGCTGAAGACGAGTTCATCTCTGCCTTACGCGCTGAAGGCGTGGGCAGCAATGCGGTGGAGGCTGCCTAAGCCGCCAAATCAAGCCGCTGGATGCGCTGATAAGTCACAATTTCAAAGGAAACAGCATGGTCATCATCCATGGCCTGAGACCGGCGCGATACAGGTTCCCAGTCGTGTTTGGAGATTTTTGGGAAAGGTAATCCGCCAGCTAGAAACTCATGCACCTCCGTGATGATCAGGCGATGCGCGTGCACGATTGCCGCCTGATAAATCTCTGCTCCACCACAGCAGATAAGTTCCCTTTGGCGATCCGCAAGTCGCAGCGCTTCAGGCACAGATGCCACAGCTTTTCCATTGGGAACCAGCAGCTTTGGATCATGCGTGAGCACCAGCGGATGATGCCCTGGCTGAAACCAACCCAGCATCTCCTCATAGGTGCGCCGTCCCAGCAGCAGCCATTTGTCCCGCGTATAACTGCGGAAGTGCGCACGGTCCGCTGGCAGATCCCAGGGCACTCCCGTGCCTCTAGAAATGTAGCCATCCACAGAAACCGCAGCGATGAGAGTGAGGGTAGCGCTCATGACTCTGAGGCTAGGCGGAGAAAGCCTGCTTGTCTCGGCGAAATGTATCCCCTCTGCCGCTGCTTGCCAGCAGCCTAGTTTGCGGGCATGGAAGAGCTGTGTCCGAAACAACAACATCAGCTAAACCCAAGAGCCGACTCCGCAAATGGCTTTGGCGTCTGCTTGCCACCGCTGTTTTGCTGCTGGTAGGACTGATTGTGTTTCATCGCCCAATGATCCTAGCGCTTGTCCGCTGGGCTGGACCGCAGGGTGCAGCCACCCAGGGCCTGCCTCTGAGCTGGACGGTGAATGGCTCACTCTGGGAGGATCTGGAAATCACAGATCTTAAAACAGGCGGCGGCGATTCTCATTGGTTACCCAAGGCTACGCTTAGAAAACTAGCACTCAGCTACGATCCGCGCGCTGAGCTTGAACATATCGTTAAAGGTATCACCATTCATGATCTAGCGGCTGAAGTCGATTTGCGGAAGCTACCAGCTGCGGACTCTAAGGTCGAAGCACCGCTCAAAACCGAGTCGACAGGCAAAGCACCACCGTTAGTTTGGCCGAGCTTCATCGACCTTAAAAATCTGAATGCGAACGTTGTGCTGGCAGATGGGAAAAAGATCATCCTCCAGGGACTCACCCTGCAAGTAGGTGAAGGCATGAGCGGAGTCTTTGAATGCCGAGCTTTGCGCATGGAGCCAGATGGACTGGTCTTAGAAAATCTCAAAGCACAAGTGGACTGGCAACCGCGCCTGCTCGTCATCAAAGGTTTTTCACTGCCCAAAGACGTCGTGCTAGATGAACTGCGCCTTGATCTTAAAGACTTCGAGTCGGGCACTCTCGTGGCACGCATCCTGGCGCACCTGGGTGCGGCAAAAGTTGTCGTGAATGCTAACGTGACGGACGCTTTTGGCTCAAATCTGATGATAAAGGCCGATACGCAGGTGAATGACCTCCGCTCGCTGGAACTGCAGACACTGGGCCTGCCAAAGGATGTCCAGTTTGACCAAGGCAGCCTCCATATAAAGGTCGAAGGCGATCCCCTCACGCCACCTCTCCTGAAAATGCAGTCGCAATTCTCGCTGGCCAATATCCGCGCCGCAGGTGCTAAGATCGACAAAGTCGAGCTCCAAGCCAACCTCACCGATTCAGTGGCAAAGGTAACTGCCCTACGAGTCATCAGCGGCAGCAATCTGATTGAGACGACAGCGGAGGCAAAGCTACCTCTTAAACTCGAAGACTGGCCCCAAACACAGTGGAGTGCCGTCACAAATGCCAGCATCCGAGATTTAACTCAGCTCCTGGAAAGCCCTCCTCCGGCCAGTGGCTTCATCATGCTAGAGGCCAAGGCCAGGGGAGTGGGTGCCACTCCAACCGAAGTCACCGGCACGCTGAATGGAGAAACGTTGGCCTTTCAAGAATACCGACTCCCCAAGCTGGGCAGTCAATTTAGCCTGAATGGAAAACAAGCCCGCTTTGAAATTCCCGGTTTAGAGCTCGGCGTTGGCAACCAACTCTCAGTTAAAGCCACCTTGTCCATGGACGACGCCATGCCCGTGCAGGCTGAGTGGAAACTCGGCCTCAGTGAACCGATGGAGCTTTTCAAAACCACCGGCTTGAAAGCACCCGAAAAGCCCATCTCTGGGATCATCGACTTAACTGGCAATGCCGCTTTAAACGTGAAAGATCTCAGCGCTGGGAACTATGATGGAATCCTCGCCGACCTCACTTTGCAGGTGCAAAAAGTCCGCTTCGGCGATAGCCAGCTACCCAGCATCGCCCTAGAGGCACATACTCAAAATGGCCAAGCTCAGGTGAAGCCATGCTCCATCCGCTTTGACGATGAGAACCATCTGGAACTCAGCGCTGATGTGGCCATGAAGCCGCCCTACGCCTTCACGACTCAGGGCGGCATCGCTATGCCGACTCTTGTGAAACTAAACACCCTGCTGACTAGTTTTGGCGCGCCTGAAATGAAGACCGGCAGCCTTTTCAGCAGCCTAAATGCCACCGGACAAATCCAGCCCTGGCAGTGTGAGGGGAAGGCGACTTTGACTGCCGCAAAGGTCCACCCATCAAGCCTGCCAGAACCTGCTGACCTCACGCTCGATGCGACCTTTGCCGGAACACGCGCCGATGTAAAATCCATGGAAGCCAAGCTCGGCCTCTGGAAGCTGGTGCTCAAAGGTGTGGTGGATGATAAGTCTGCCAATCTCTCCCAACTGCAAGTGTGGCAAAGAGACACCCTACTCATGGATGGTCATGCCAGCGCACCCTTTGATGTCATGCAGAAATCAAAGGCAGATAGCACGCCGGTCGATGTCGTCATCAAAGCCAAAGACCTGCGTCTCAATGAAGTGCTGGCTGCGGCTGGCATCAAAGACGTCCCACCTGGAATTCTCAATGCCGACATTGCCATCAAAGGTCGATTGGAAACGCTGGACGGCGTGGTGAAAGTCAATCTGCGGGACGTGAAAGTGCCCAAGGGGCCGAAGGCCTTTACGCCTGCGACTTTCGATCTCGATACCACTCTGCGTGGTGATCAGATGAAGTCCTTCATCAAGTTGACCCAGCCACCCTTGCAACCTCTGACCGTTGATGCCTCCATGCCTCTCGATGTCGATGCTGTGGTGAAAAAACCTGCCTTACTCAATGACACCGCGTTGAAGATTGCGGTCCGCATGGCTGAGAGTGATCTGGGCTTTCTCCGCGAGTACGCCCCAGACATGATCCAAAGTCTGCCTGCCAAATTCAAGCTCAATGCCGATGTGAGCGGGACCGTGTCCAAGCCGCTCATTCAAGCCTCTGTTGATCTAGATGCTAAAGAAGTCTCCTGGGCCAAAGCCGATATGCCTTCCGTTCGCGATGTCCGCGTGCGCTTGCGGGTCAATGACCGAAAGCTCAACATCGAAGATCTTTCGCTCCTGATGGCTGGCGGACGCGTGAAGCTTGGTGGCAGTGTGGATGCCGCTGATACCAAGAACCCCGCTTTGAATCTGAAGATCGAGGCCCGCGAAGCCCTCGTCTTCCGTGATCCCACTACCTCCCTGCGCGCCAATGCCGACATCACCTGCGTCGGCACACTCGCCGCTGCTCGTGTGGCTGGATTGGTGGAAGCGGTGCGTGGTCGTGTCTTTAAAGAGATCGATCTCCTACCCGTGCTTAAGCTACCTGCCGACGTGCCGCCTGTGCCGGAAAACACGCAACGCAGTGAGGCCAAGCTAGCTCTGCCTCCTGCGCTGAAGGATTGGACCTTTGACCTGCGAGTGAAGAGTCGTGACCCATTGCTCATCTCCGGGAATTTAGCCAATGGTGCCATCTCTGCCGACGTCCTGCTCAGTGGTAATGGCGCCGCCCCGCAGTTGACCGGCGGAGCCAACATAGACCGCCTGCTGTTAAAGCTGCCCTTCAGCCTCGTGAAGATCACCAAAGGCGTCGTCACGCTCAAGCCCCAGACACCCTTTGATCCGTCCCTGGACATCCGTGGGGAATCCCGTATCGGCAACAACGACATCAGCCTTTATGTCTATGGCGACTCCACAAATCCCAAGACCCGCTTCGTCAGCTCTCCGCCGATGAGCGAGCCCGACATCGTCACCCTGCTCGCTACAGGCACCACGCTGAATGGCAGCGCCAGCGATCTAGCCTCAGAGGCCGCCAGCCGCGCTGCACTGCTCTTTGTCAGCGAGCTGTATCGAAAGACGTTTAACAAAAAGAAAGTCGTGCGAGAAGAGCCGCCGCGCCTTCACATGAGCGTGAACCCTTCCGGCGGCGACCGCAGCAGCGATGCTGTGCAAGCCATGTATGATCTCACCGAAAAATGGCGCATCACCGGACGCTTCACTCAAGCAGGCCGCATGAAGGCCCTGCTCGGCTATGTCATCCGCTTTGGTCAGGCTGCTAAGGCGGTGGATGAGAAGAAGTAAGCTCGGATTCGTACACAAAAATGCTGCAATGCAGTTAGTGAACGGTCAGGATCGGCGTTTAATCCTCATAACCATGAAACAGCTTCTCATTCTTCTTTGTCTTTCGTCCATCTCAGCCTGGAGTGCGGAAGTGTTCGAGGCCGCTCTTGGCAGGGAAACTGAACTACCCAAAGGCAAAGAAGCGGATGGCATCATGGGCGACTTCGTTTTGCGAAGCGATAAGGTAGAAGCTGTGATCTCTAAAAACGCACCTCTGCGTCGAGCCAACATGAGCACCTTTTATGGGGCGGATGGCGTGACTCCGGGCTGTCTCTATGATCTCACGCTACGTGGTGCCGACAACGATCAGCTAGTCGTCTATGGTCCCTGTGGTCATGGCGAAGTATCGTATGTGAAGGTGGCAGCCACCAAGGAGGATGGCGCAGCAGCGGTAGAATCCGTCACCACTGCGGCCAAAAATGCAGGCGTCTTCAAACGCCATGAATACCGCGTCAAGGATGGCGTTCAGGGGATCTTTATCACGACCGTTTTACGCAATGAATCTGAGAAGGCCCAAAAGGTGTCCACCAAGTCTGACTTCACACGCTTTGAATCGACTGGCACGACCTCAGACGGCATCTACTGGGTGGGAGCCATCAATCCTGCCCATAAGTGTGGCTATGCACTCACCACGCTTAGCCTCACAGGAATCACTGAGCTGAAAGACACCATCGAGATGCAGCCAAAACAGGAGATCGTGATTCAGCGCTTCTTCGCTGTCGGCACATCACCCGCCCAAGCGGTGGGGGAGGCACGTGCAGCGAAAGACGGAAGCCTTGCCATCGTCACAGGACAGGTCCAGGCTAAGAGCGGCAAGGGCCTCGCCACAGCCACCCTTTCGATACCAGACGCTAAGGGTGCCATCCCTGGATATCCTGACAGCGAAGGAAAATTCAGCTTCAAAATGCCCATCGGAACCAGCGAGTTACTTGTTAATGATCTGGGTCGCTCTCAGTCCAAAGTGGCTCTAACCGTGACCACAGGTGCTAATCCAGAGCAGAAAATCGTCATGTCTGCAGCCTCAGCCATCCGCTTTGACATCACCGACGAATCCGGCAAATCCATCCCCTGCAAGGTTCACTTTGAACCACTCGACAAGACTGCGCCTGCCTTGAATCTGGGGCCAAAGCATCGTGCTCATGGTTGTGTGGATCAGTATCATAGTGAGAAAGGGCAATTCACCGTGCAACTGCCAGCCGGCAAGTATCGCGTGGTCGTGGTGCGCGGGCCTGAGTATGGAAATTTGTCCAAAGAGGTGACTTTAGAAGCGGGCACGGAGTTTGTCTTCAAAGGCACCCTCAAGCGCCTGGTAGATACCAAAGGCTGGATCAGTGCTGACTTTCATAATCACAGCACGCCGAGTGGAGACAATGTCTGCGACACGGATGGCCGCCTCATCAACATCGCGGCAGAGCATCTGGAGTTCACACCCACGACAGAGCATAATCGCATCTACGATTGGGAGCCGACGATCAAAGCGTTGGGACTAGAATCATACATCAAAACAGTCAAAGGCATCGAACTCACCGGCAGTCGTCAGCACTTCAATGCCTTTCCCTTTGAGCCTGATCCTCTGCTGCAAGATGGCGGCGCACCCGTATGGCATGATGATCCACGCATCACCGCGCTCACCCTACGCCGCTGGCAGGGTGAGCGCGAGGATCGCTGGATCCAGTTCAATCATCCTGATCTATCCAACATGTTCATTGATCGCAATGGCGATGGCGTTGCCGATGGCGGCTTTGTCGGTGTCGGCGAAATGATTGACGGCGCTGAGTCTCAAAATGGACCGGGCACAGACATCCTCTCTGATTCACCTTTCAAAGTCAGTCGCGCCCCAGGTGCCTTGGCTGCAAAAGCTAGCACCGTGCGTGAGTTTATTTGGAAACAGCTTTTGAATCAAGGCCAGCGCCTTGTTGCCGTCGGTGTGGCAGATGCTCATTCCGTCTATGGAAATGGGGTTGGCTGCTGGCGCTGCTACCTACCGAGCAGCACGGATGAACCTGCTAAAATTGACTGGGCAGAAATGTCTCCACGCGCTAAGCAAGGGAACATGATCCTGACCACGGGTCCCTTCCTGGAAGTGACGACACAGAATGGAAAAATCGCCGGAGATGACGACCGCGCCACAGGCGGCATCGACCTCAAAGTGCGCGTGCAATGCACGGACTACATCGACATCAATCGCGTGCAGGTTTTAGTGAATAGCCGCCCTGAACCAAAGCTGAACTTCACCCGCGAGTCACATCCCAAGATGTTTAAAAACGGCGTCGTGAAGTTTGATGAAAAGATCCATGTGCAGCTGCAAAAAGACGCGCATCTCATCGTCGTTGCCATCAATGAAAAGGGCGACTCAAAAATATGCTACGGAACCAGCGACTACGCCAAAATGCGCCCCTGCGCCTACAATAACCCCATCTATGTGGACGTAGATGGCCACGGCTTCAAAGCCAACGGAGACACACTCGGCTATGATCTGCCTACCATGGGCATGACCGCAGATAAGGCCAGATTGCTGGAGAAGAAGTGATCCTGCTCACACTTCCACCACTTCACAGCGGTGTGTGAAAAGTAGCTGGCATCGGATGCTAGCAGCTGGCAGACCTGTCATCCGTGACAACACTTCTCGGTAAGTATGCAGCTGCGGCGTGTAGCCTTCCACACGCGCAGCCAGAGCTTCCGCGCTTTCCACCTTATCAGTTTTAAAATCTTGGATCGTTGCGCGGTCGGGCTCAACGACCACTCGATCGAAGGTGCCTGAAAGCCACTCGCCCTTAAGCACGATTTCAAAGCGCTTTTCCCGCCAGCATTCAGCCTGTGGAGACGGGCGACTGAGTGCCGCACTCACAGCGCTAGCACTGAGACTGCGGCGGACTTCATCCAGAGCTTTGTGGCGGATGCCTTCATCTAAACAAGGCACAGCGGCCCAGAGATTCTCGAGATTCGCGGGATCCATCTCATTCAGCCATTGGATCTGCTCAAACAACGCATGAACCAAGGTGCCGTAAGATCTGGCAAAGCGTCCACTCCGTGAGAAGAGCTGCTTGGCCGTGACGATGCTGGTTTCTGATCCACTCGGTGTGCGGCGCTGAGGACGCAGACGACCTTCACCCGTGACTTGGACGCTCTCTTTTTCCGCTGACACCTCAGGCTTCTTCGCTGGCAGTGCTTCAAACCAGCGCCGATTCGTAGCAGTGGTCTTACTCCCATAGACCACCGCAGCATCAACTCCGCCAAAGCTATCTGTGACGGGCTCCTTTTCATCTCCGAGCGTCAGATTGAGCAACTTGATGAAATTGTTTGACGTCGATTTCTCTGGGCGCGGTGTGGCAATCAGGTAGTTGGCGTGTTTTGCACGAGTCAGTGCTACATAGAACTTGCACAGCTCTTCATAAGCCGCCTCAGCTTCACGATCGTCACGGTATTCCCTCAGCACGGGATCAGCCTTCACGATGTCACTCGGCGGTAGATCCAGAACCCACTCGACACGACGCTTTTCGCCATGCTTCACGCCGATACCACGGCGCACGGTTGTCATGGAATTGCCCTCGAGGTCAGGCAAGATCACGCAATCAAAAGTCAGTCCTTTAGATTTGTGCACGGTCATCACTTGCACGGCATGACGCGTATCCGCCTCCCGCGTGGTGTAACCTTCGGCATAGAGCAGGAATTCGTCGATGTCCCGGCTGCCGCTCTGATCAAAGAGTCGCGCGGCAAGAGTGAAGTCTTCCATCCGCTTCCGGCTAAAAGCATCCAACGTTAGGCCACTCTGAATCAGTTCGTGCAGACAATGCCGCAGCGTACTCTCAAATCCATCTTCAAAGATCTGGCGCAGAACTTCTGAAGCCAGCATGCCCACCTTAAGACCACGAGCTTCAAACAAACTGCGGAAAGGCGTCATCATTAAATGCTGCCAGGCAAGACTGTCGGCAGGATGCGCAGAACAGCGTAGCAGGCTGAGCAGAGAAAGGGTGACCGGATTGTCCGTGGCCACGGAGATTTCAGACTCGCACATGACAGGAATGCGCGATGGCGAATGAGCGCGGATGTAGTCCACCAGATCACGTGCCGTGCTGTTTGACTGCACCAGGATGGCGCAGCTGAGTCCATGACTCACAGGCTGGATCTCCTCTAACAAGCCGCAGACGAGAGCAAAGCGATCCTCCTCCTGCACCTTCTCACCACTGGCAGGGATCGGATGCAGCAGCGCTGCATAGCCGGGCATTTTTTGGTGAATGCCAGCTACCTGATGATTTTGCCAAGGCCAACGATTCTGCGTTTCCTCGGGCAATTTCATTTCCTTCAAAGCAGGTGCATCACCAAACACTCGATTCACCATCGAGATCACATCATGCCCTGAGCGCCAAGAGACATTCAGCGGGCGCCTCTGGATGCGCGGCTCAGCTCCCGAGTTGTAGCGTTTGGCGATGTCCTCAAACAACCGTGTATCCCCACCGCGCCAGGCATAGATGGCCTGCTTCACATCCCCCACCTGAAAGAGCGTGCGCTCATTGGAAGTGTCCTGCACGGCTTCATCGATCAGATTTTCAATCACTGACCATTGGGTGTAATTCGTGTCCTGAAACTCATCCAACAGCCAATGATCGTAGCGTGCATCCAGGCGGTAATCGATGCGTAGCCGCTCCTCTTCACCAGGAACCTGAGAGAGCATGGGACGCGGCAGTTCATTGGTAAACTCATGCCCGGCTAGGATGAGTTCCATATCCTGAAAGGTCAGCCGACCACGGCGACGCACTTGCTGCGACCAGTTTTTTTCGAACAAGCTCAGCACCTGCCATGCACCCTGAGTCCGCTCAAGTCTCACCGTAATTTCTGCACCTACGATGTGAGCGATGATGTCGCGGAAGGCATCGCAACTGCGACCAGCGAGCTTTTGTTTGTGGCGGTTCACCATCAGCGTGCAGTTCTTTGACTCAATGTCTGACCAGACCTCCAGCGCCTTGGCGACAAACATTTTCACACGTGCAGGCATGGAGCTCCCCGGAATATGCGCGGTAGCTTGTTCCTGAAATTCACGCCAGAAGTCCCAGGCACTTTCTTTGACTTCATCGCCCTCAAAAAGTCTGAAGAGATGCTGGAAAGCTTCTTCCAGATTCAGCTTCGAGCCCATCCATAGGCTGCCCTTTGGCCAGATGACCTTCGCGTCTCCCCACAGCTCCTGACCCGCAGCATGCAGAAGAATACCGTGCTGATTTTCCACAAACTGATCCAGCACCGAGCGGATGCCTGCCTCTTCCTTGCCAAAGGTAGCTCGGCGAAAGGCCTCTAAAAAATCCTTCTGTGCGCTGATGCTTTCATTGCGGGCTTTGAGTCCTGGCAGTGTGCGCTGAAAGACCAATCGATACACGCGCTCACGCTCCACGCTGCCTTGATGATCGCTGAGGATTTCAAAGTCGCCCGCCAGTCCAAACTCGGCTGGGAAACTACGCAAAATGGCCGAGAAGAAACTATCCAGCGTGCCAAGAAACAACCGTGGCATGCGAGTGATGAAGCAACGCAGCAACTGACGGAAATTTGCCTGAGACAGCTGCCGCATGATCGGCCGCAACGGATCATTCACCACTTCAGGATCGATGGACTCATCTCCAGCCAATGACAGGGCAAACTTCTCGTCGGATGAGGCTTTAGCCAACTTCACCAAGATGGAGTCAAAGAACTCTCCTGCCGCTTTTCGAGTGAACGTCACGGCAACGATGCGCTCTGGCGTGACCTCTTGCCCAGCTAGCAATTGCTGCCCCATCAGAGCGATGAAGCGATTGGTCAATTGCCAGGTTTTACCAGATCCCGCTGAGGCGAGAATCATTTCATTGGGGATAGCACTCATCGAGTTCATGCTGCCTCCTGGTTGATGATGAAACTGGCATCCACGGCTTTGAGCGGATCGCCAAAGAACAGATGACCGAAGTCATCCCCAAAGGGTAGCTTCTCAGTCGGCGGCCAAAATTGGCGAGCCATGATAGCGCTGATGATGCCCTGGGCACAGGCTCTGGCGTGCTCCAGCTGACTGCCTTCCAGATCAGGCCAGGCATCAATGCCAATATCCCCGCGCGTCTTGCCCAGCGTGGCATAGGCCGTGTGGATTTTTTCATTCGGATAGCGGCGCTGCATGGCCAAGTGATAAAGCGGCAACTGCAAGTCTGCCCAGCGCACTTCTTCGCCTTTGCTACTGATGGTGAGTACCCATGGCGGTAGCAGGCTGGCATCTTCGCTGCGTTTGATTTTCCTCAAATGATAGTCTTCCACGCTTTTACGTTCACCCTTTAGTGCCGTGCTTGGCGAGTAGGTTTTAAAGTCGATCAATCGAATGCCCAACTGCTGATGCCGCTCCACTCGATCCACGATGCCACTGATGATCATGTCCCCCATTTTCCAGGGATCACCTTCCGGACT
The DNA here is from genome assembly GCA_026397605.1 of Verrucomicrobiota bacterium. Classification (GTDB taxonomy): domain Bacteria; phylum Verrucomicrobiota; class Verrucomicrobiia; order Verrucomicrobiales; family Verrucomicrobiaceae; genus Prosthecobacter. Next base: position 12,999 of record JAPLUM010000764.1, read on the forward strand.
CAGGCGAGTCTCCGCAGCCACGATTTGCCAGCCCTTAGCACGTTCTTCGGCCTCCACCTCTGCCCACCAGGATAGACGCTGGCGAGCAGACTCACACTGGATCATCACCGGCACGGTCAGTCGCTGACCAAAGGTGGCATGCAGTCGCGCTTCCAGGAGTCGATGAAACTCTGCTCGGATGACTGCCGGATCAGTGGAGGTCTTCGCGGGACTCTCGGTGGCAAACTTTTCCAGCACATGATGCATCAGACTGCCAAAGGCCATCGCATCCATTTCCGTGCCCGCAGCATCCACGCTGTTCGTTTTGAGCCCATGCTTCAAGTAGAAGCGGAAAGGACAGGTCAAGTAGTCACGAAATTGCGTCACACTCAGCTTGCTGAAGATCCCCGCATCATCCGCCAAAGGCCTAGGCTTCAAGCGCCAGGCCAGCTGCCAGGGCATGGGTTCAGAATGCGTGACAGGTTTTTTGAAAAATTGCAGCGTGCGCTCGGCTAGATCGGCGTCCGGGCATTGGAATAACAATCGAGAAGGTCTCATCGGTTCCTCGGCAGAACCGATCCTGCCAAAGATGAAATCAACCCGACCACCGCTGCGCTTGCGTAGCTCGATCATGCTGGTCATGAGACAGGCATCTCGGGCAAAGCGGGTATCATTATTTCTTAACCCGAGAGCGCGACGCGCCGAATCCGGAAGAAACTGATGACTCAGGATGGACTCCGGCACCTTGCCATCATTCATGCCCGTGACGATGAGATGCTGCGCATCCTCCCAAAGCAGCTCCAGCCAACCTTGCAGATCGATGTCGCGCGCTGTGCGCTCGGGATAAAAGACCTGATCTTCCATCACCCGCAGCAGCAGTTCCAATCGACTACTCGCATTCAGCTTGGCTTGGAATGGCTCCGCAGCAGGGCCTTCAAGAGCATCCAGCACTTGGGAAATTTGATCCGCAATGGCAGCGAAGACAGCATCTTGTGGCCGGTCCAGCCTGAAGGGTCTCGACGAAAAAACATCTGCCAGGAAATCCGTCAAAGCACTGCCAAAGCTGGAGCCAGATAGATTTTTTAAGGTGTTATCCAACCATGACAAACCAACGATCACAGGACTGAGAGACGTTTCATCAAAGTGACGCGGCGCCAGCTCAATGGCGTCATCCAGTGTGTCTGGCAGGGCTTCACTTGCCAGCTCATCCAAATCATTAAGCAGTCGCGTCAGGCTAGGGTCTATACGCGTTTGCTTCTCAGCCATCACTCGAATCGTCTTAGCGATGTCTGGGCAGCGCATGAGCTGGGACGCTGCGCTGAAAGAGCGCGAGGCCGCAAGCTGACTCAGCAGACGCAGCAAATGAAACACGCCATGCGTGCCCATGCGTCTGCCCGCTGGGTCATAGGCACCGATGTCATGCTCCGCCAGCGTCTTTTCCAGCGGCGCGCTGATCTCCACATCCGCCACGCCGATGGCGGCGATCTCGCCAGGCTTCGAATGTGAGGAGAGCAGTTCCATGGCCTGTGCTGCCTGCGCGGCTGGTGTGCCACCTTGATGAATCCGCGTCTCTGGTTTCTCGATGTGGATCGGCTCCGTGAGCCACAGCTCGGCGAGAGGTCTGCCCCATGGATCAAAATAGCCACTGTGAGAGGTCTGCGGTGCAAAGATCAGCACCTGCACTGGCAAGCTCCGCGAATACCGATCCAGCGCCTGGATGGCCAGAGCTGACGGATCTAGCACGCCCGCGATCATGATGCGACGCACTGTTTCAGGCAGGTCACCCTTTGCCGCAGCCTCACGTCGTGCCACCTGCCAATCCGTGAACCCAAGGTCCTCTGTGGCGGCGATGCATTGCTTTTCCAGACGCCCAAGATCCCGCCAGCGTTCAGGCTCCATCTCCGACTTCTCCAGCATCCGCGCCGCATCTTCCAGACTCAGTCCATTTTCATTCAGCGTCTCCCGCACTTGCAGCAGATCGCCCGCTGTCTTCAGAGCCCAGCTAAACGTGCGCTCTACAGGATCAACCGGGAACAAGTGGCGATAATCCTCAAGATCCAGCTTCAGCATCCCCGCCGTCCATAGAAGGAGCGTCTCCACCTGCCCTGCAGCCTGAAGATCCCGCCGCCGCTCTGGCGAGCTGAGGAAATCTGGCGTGACCGTCAGTGGCGGCAGCACCGCCGCATCTCGCGTCGACGCCAGCAGTGCCAGCGCCTCCCGCAGGCGACGGCTCGCATGTTTCGTCGGCACCACGATCATCCAATCACTCAGATCCAGCGCCCCCGTCCCATCCCACCCCGCCGCGAGATACTCTGCGACGGACTGCACCAGCGGCTTTTCCCAACCAAGAAACACACGCGTCGCCCCGGCATTCAACAAGGGAACACCATGAAGAAATAGATCCTCTTCGGAGATGGCTGATCGTGACGGGCGCGGCATAGCCAGAGATTAGAAGGCCGGACCGAATTGTCGAATGGTCCTGACCTTGATTATTTTTTGGACCGAATGAAGCGCGCTATATCCATGATTCTAGACTTACAATCGGCTTGCATCAAATGGGGCTAAATTTAAGATCTCACAGACATGAAACCTTCGCTATTCTCCTGCTGGTATCCATTCCGATCACCCGAAGTCAGAGACATTCATGCAAACCTGACACCCGAAGAGATTTATCGTTTAAATGTCGGGACTTTTGCGGAAGGTGCGTTGCATGTAATCATTTTGACTGCCGGGATTTATTTTCTCCTCAGCCTCGTGCCTCCGCAATGGGGATTTACAGCTCATATAGCCCTCATGTATGCAAGCGGACTACTTTTCAGTCTCATGGCTGAAGCTCATATGCGGAAAAAAGCAAAAAAGCTGCTTTGCAGCTCCGCCTATGCCAGAGAGAAAGGCTACACCCCTCAGGATCTGCGGCTTTATTCTTTCCGCTTATGGTAAGCCATGTGGATGTATAATTTCCCACTCTCTGAAGCGCGACAGCGAAACACACCGGAAAGAATATAGGGTAGCTTGTGCTTAGCTCGGCCCGAAACTGCCTCATTCCCGCTGCCTGAAATTGATTTATAAGGTTTCCGTTCTTTGCCGTCTTATTCATCGACAGCTTCAAGTCGTGCAGGTTGCAACCCCATGCCACTTTTCATACGCTTGCTAGAGGAATCTTGATCGTCACAAGCCCACCGCCAGCTGACTGGTTGCTTAGTTTTAAAGCGCCTCCGTGGGCACTGATGATTTCGTGGACGACGTTGAGTCCGATGCCCATGCCACCTTCTTTTTCGGAGAAAAACAGATCTGCTCCGTGGGCCAGAGCGTCAACTGAAAAACCTTGGCCGCTATCCTGGAAACTCAGTCGGCAGTGCTTTTCATCCGATCTCAGACTGACTCGGAGCTTACCTCCCCGTGGCATGGCTTGGATGGCATTGAGGACGATGTTTCGGAAGGCTTGCTGCAGTCTGGCTCGGTCTCCTGAGATTAGCACAGCCTCATCCTGAATTTCGGTCATGACCTGAACGTTGGCGTGATCTGTCTGCGCTTTGAGCAAGGCAAGTGTCTCGATCAACACTTCTGCCAGCTTGATCGGTTGGCTTTTAGGCGGCGTTGGCCGTGTGAGATACAGCCATTGATTCACCAATCCTTCGATCACTTGGGCCTCATCCTGCACATGCTTCAGGGACCGCACGGACTCTGCATCAAGCGCCGAAACATCCATGAGCTGTGTATGCAGTTGGATGGCGGCCAGTGGGTTTTTGATTTCATGCGCTAGCCCTGTGGCTACCCGTCCCAAGAGTGCCATACGCTCGGATTGCTCACGTTTTTCACGCTCCTGCCAGAGATCATCCCGAGCTTGTGTCAGGCGGCGTGCCAATTCGCCGATCTCGTCCTTTCTTAGGGCCTCATCTGGGATGGTGGCTTTCGAATCAAAGAAGCTATCAAGTCTGCTTGTAAGCCGCTGAACCGGGCGAATAACCTGCCTGGCGATCACCCAGCCTAGCGCGGCTGATAGCAGCCAAAAAGCCAGGAGAGCATTCCGAGTGGCTGGGTGCAGAAGGCTTAAGGCAGGCTCTAAATCATCACGGATGAAGATCATGTCGTGCCGCGCGTCCAAGCGTAAAATGAGCGCCTGTCTTCCACCTTTGAGCTCATGCACTTCATTCCGAGGCATGTCTTTGAGCCAGGCTCTTTGATCCAGTGGCAGCGTTGGTTCGAACTGACCTGTTGCATCCCGAAAGTACAGATTCATGCGCAACAATTGTTGAAGATCTTCCGCCAACTTGGCGCTACGCGGAAGATTCAGCCTTTGGACAAAATCAGCATCCGTGTGAGCCAGCCGCAAAAACACACGTTCATCTTCTGACTGCTGCTGAAAGCGTAACCAAGTCAATAATAGCAGCGACCCCACAGCCACAAAGGTCACAAAGGCCAAAATAAAGCGCGTGGCTAGACTTCGACTGCGCTCTGGCGCATGAAGCTTCATGATGACACTTGGTTAGGCTTGGTGTCAGCAGGCAGCCCGTCTTTCGTCCAAAGCTTGCCAGCTTTAAGCCACTCGCTGATCAGATCACGGAAGGCTTTTTCTGGAGGGGAGTCGTCCTCAGGATTCCACACCATGACCAGCGGCACACTGCGGGTCGGTGTCACGGAGATGTAGCGCAGACTGGCAGGCATGGAAGCCGCCGCAACACTGTCTGTGGCGATGCCGATGCCAGCGCCGGCCTCGACATAACTCAGCACTGTGCCCATGAGACTAGGACTATGCGCAATGCGTGGCGTGAACTCGGCCTCGCGACAGGCGGCGATGATTTCATCATGCAGCCCTACTCCCTCACGTCGTGCCAATACGATGAGCGGCTCATTTTCCAGGGCTTTCCATGAAATGGACTTCTTTTTGGCCAAAGGATGATGGGAAGGCACCACGACAGCGAGCGGCTCCTTGCGCAGCAGAAGAGTCTTTAAAGCACGCTCCCCCTGCCCCGGCAAAGGTCGCGTCAGGGCGATAGAGAGACGTCCTTTGGCCACCATTTCCCAGACTCGCTCAGGCGTGCGCTCTTCGAGATGCACGGAGACTTTTGGGAACCTCAACCGATACTCATGCAATAATCTGCCAAGAAACGATTGGGTTGGCGGCCCGATATAGCCGAGGCGCAGCTCACCTTCCTCACCTAAAGCTGTGCGTTTGACCCGCCGTAAGGCTTCCTCTAATCGCTCGAGGACTACAGCAGTCTCAATCAGCAGCACGGATCCAGCAGGCGTGAGGGCGAAGGTGCGACGATTGCGGTCAATGAGTCTCATGCCGAGATCCTGCTCTAGCTCCTGCACCGCACGAGAGAGCGCAGGCTGGGCGATTCGCAGGCGCTTGGCTGCGCGGGAGAAGCTGAGCTCCTCCGCCACTGCCTGAAAATATCTCAAATGCCGCAAATCCATGAATCGCTATTTAAATGCGGCCTTGGTCACTGACAACTCCTCAAAGCCGAGTTGCACAAGTCGCTCAACCGATGAACATGCAGTCCTCATGACCCGCCCCGAAGCCATCCAACAAATCCGCGACGCCGCCAAAACCATCGCCCTTCAAATGATGAAGATCCACCCAGCCCTGCCGCATCTTCAAGACAGCGAAATCATGGCCGATAGTCTGAAGTGCCTGCACGAGATGACCGTGCAGCTAGAAGTGATCAAAAAGAAAATCGGCAAACTAGAGCGTCAGGACGACAGCACGCTGCTGTGACTTGGATCACTTTGCCTGGGCTTTTTGCACTTCCTGGAAGGGAGAAATCACACCCATAGTCGTGGGGATGAATTCATCGGTGCGGAAGCAGCCGGCTGGAAGGCCTTCGGCGTTGATGAGATTGGCGCCTTCAGGCCATGCGGCCCAGGCGTAGCGGACGCCGATGGGAGTTGGCACTTCCAGGCTGGTGACAATTATTTCATTGCCCTCAATCTTGGCCTGCGCCCAGACCCATTTTTTATCTTCGCCTGTGATTTGGAAATGCTTCAGCTCCCCGCCATCACGGGTTTTCAGACCACCGCCGACGTGATCAAACTGGAGCCGAACTTGGCTGCCTTCGACCAGGGCATTTTTAAACATCGGGCCACTGAAGACGGCATCAGCTCTGCCGTAGTCTTTAGCCAATGCCCACAGTGCTAGGCGGCGACCGACTTACTGTTTGTTTTTGGGATGGATATTTTTTTCTTCACCGATGTCGTTGGTGACGGCTAGACCAACTTTCGGCAGGGTAATGGCGGTTAAATATTGGGCCTCTTGCAATTCAGCCCAGGTATCGGCTATGCCAGGTTCTTTGGCGATGGGCAGACTGTTCCCAAAGCTAGCCAGCTGCACGATGTAAAAGCTAAAGGGATCATTCCAGCGGGTGCGCCAGTCATTGATCATGTTTGGGAGCAGTTCCTGATATTGAAAGGCACGTTTCTGATTGGATTCACCCTGATACCAAATGGCTCCCTGCACGGCATAAGGGATCAAAGGGGCCACCATGGCATTGAAGAGCACGGCTGGGTGATGCGGTGTCTTATTCGGATCATCGGGTGGGCGCGGGGCTGGTGGGACTTTCTTTTTTTGATCAGCGGGCAGTTTAGCGTTCTCTTCGCTGATCTTCTTGGATTCAGCCTGCCAGGCGACTTTGGCGGCCTCGAACTTTGCAGTTTCAGCGGCCTGATCCCAGCTCTGGCGGATGCCGTCCCAGTCGCTAAGCATCTGCGCTGCGCAGGGACGCTCTTCCAGAGATTCACGACTGGTCCAGGCTTCTACCCGAGTACCTCCCCAGGAGGTATTGATGAGCCCGACAGGCACTTTCAGAACCTGATGAAGATGGCGTCCGTAAAAATAAGCCACCGCAGAAAAGCTACCCACATTGGCGGGATTAGCCTCTTTCCAGGAGCCTTTCACATCTGTCGCCGGCGTCATGCCTGTAGCACGCTCGACACCGAACATGCGGATCTGGGGTGAATTGGCACCTGCGATTTCTTGCTCTGCGTTGCCGGACTGGCTCACGGTCCATTGCATATTGGATTGGCCAGAGCAGACCCAGACTTCACCGATGAGCAGGTTCTTCAGTGTAACCGTGTTTTTACCACTGACCGTCAGCTCCTGCGGTTGCGCATTGGCAGCCATCGGGTCCAAAGTCACCCGCCATTTGCCGTCCAGATCAGCGCGGGTGACCTGCGTCTGTCCGGCAAAGCGCACGGTGACATCCTCATCCACTGCCGCCGATCCCCAGACCGGAACGGGCTTACCCTGCTGGAGCACCAGATTGTCGCTGAAGATGACAGGCAGGCTCACATCAGCCAAGGCGAAGCCTGTGAGAAAGCTCAGGGTAAAACAATGCAGAAACAGTTTCATAGAATAGGTCTAACGCTACTCGGAACCATAAACACGCAGACGAACTCTGGGCAAGGCTGGATTTAGAAGTGCTTACAGGTATCCGACCAGCAAAGATGCTGATTATGCTGTGATTAAAACCGATACGTCACACGGCAGCGGAACATGCGAGGCTCTACGGGGTGGATGTGTGTGTCATTGGCTGCGAGTTGGCCTGGAGCTCGGCTCTCATAGAAATAGGAGATGTCGTTGTCTTGACGGTTCAGCAGATTCAGGCAATCGACGGCTACTTCCCAGTTCTTCTTCCGATAGCCAACCGTGGCATTCACCTGAATGCTATCGCGACCGCGTTGGGTATCGGTTTCTTCGAGGGGACTGTTGGCAAACATGCGCACACGTGCTCCTGCAAACCAACCTGAATCATTGCCCTGCGCACCGAGATTAAAACCTCCGCTGAACATGATGGGGATACTGTTAGGGATGTGATTGGCATTGCTCGGAGCATCGATGAATCGGGCGTAGGTCAGGGCCAGTTCGGCATCGGTGCTGAACCATTTCGTAGGCCTCCAGTAACTGGCTAGCTCGATCCCATACCGCTCCGAGCCAGGCCCTGGTTCATTCGTGCCGGCATCACCCACATAGACGAGCTCGCTGTCACTCTGAAGCCAAAAGAGGGCCAGTGTAGTTGTCATGTTTTTCACTGTCTGACTACGCACACCGATCTCGGCACCCATGGTGCGAACCAAGGCATCTGCGGGATTAGTGCCTGACATGACGCCACGGGCGTCATTGCTATGAAAACCAGTGCCAAAATTTAGATACAGCTCATTCTTTTTCCAAGGACCAAAGATGGCGCTGAATTTAGGACTGATGATGCCAGCCGTTTCAGCATCTTGGCCGCTGCTCGTGCTGTCTTGTGGCTCAAAGTAATACAAATCACCACGCAGGCCCAAGACTGTTTTAAACCAGGGTGTCCAACGCGTGACCACTTCCCCATAAAGACCGATGCTTGACTGTAAAATGTCGTCTTGTCGGATCTCCGTATGACGACGCCGATTTTGCGTCTGCCATAGCCCGATGCCATCGATCAAATCAGTACGTGTTTGCAGGCCCAGAGTGATGTCTGATTCCACTCCTAGGAAGTCGCGCTTCTCCCAGGTGCGGGCCACGTTACCCCCAAAGACCCAGCGCTGCTCGGCTTGCTGAAACTGATCTCCTGTGGGCAACCCTGGATCAAGCTGGTAGGTGAAGTTTGAATAGAGATCCAGGATGTAATAAATCGCGTAAAGATTGGCGCGAGTGACAACATCATCGTTCCGCTGCTCCATAGCGATATTTAGGCTGTAGCGCTCGCTCTCCCCGCCTGCGGTTGGGTCCAGTGTATCATAGCCGCCGAGAGTGCCATTATTGACGAGCCTGGAGGGGATCTGATCCGTGCTGGTCCAGGAACCATGATAACCCATGAAGGTCACAGAGAGCTTCGTGTCATCATCGTTTTTAAACCAGCGTAACAGGCCGTTCCAACGATTGAATTCCTCCGGCTGAGTCCAAGGGCCATCATAATAGTTATACTCCAAAGCGTAGGTGAGGCCCTGCTGCACACCTTGTTCCAAATTGGATGGTAGATCCAAGGTGCCCGCGACGAGAGCTCGGTAGTAGTTGTATTCGCCAAACTCAACCTTCACCAAATTTTTCGGCACCACATCCCACAGAAGAAAGTTGGCACTGCCTGCTGTGGATAAATCCCCGTCAGCAGCCGTATAGGTACCTTTGGCATAGTCCAGTGACCCAATCATTTCTGGGATCAACGGATTCAGGTCTGTGTAGCCCTGACCATGGGCATGAGTCCGCATGTTCAGCGGCATGCCTTCCAGGCTCATGGCAAAGTCAGTGCCGTGATCCAGATTGAAGCCACGCAAAAAATACTGGTTCGCCTTTCCTCCACCCGCATGCTGTGTCGCGATCATGCCAGGGATGGCCTCCACGATTTCTCCACGCCTGAGCAGTGGCCGCGCCAGGAAGTCCGCCTGAGTTGCATGTCCTTTGGATGCGGCGTCCGTTTTCCCGAGTAAATCCTCCGCCTTGCCCTCGATCACGATTTCATCCAGCGTCTCCGTTTTTGTCGCTGGGCTGGCTGTTTGCGCCTGGGTGGCTACCCATGACATGAAATAGATTGCTAGAGAAAGACGAATGACCATAAAAGGATGCTGTGTGCAGCCTTTAGGACGACTTGCTTCAAGCCAGCCCACAAAAAAGATTTCTCACAGCACCGTATTCCACCATTCCAGGAGCATCTGGCGCGCCCGATAGAGCCGCCCCTCCACGGCACGCACGGAACAATTCAGCACCTCAGCACACTCCACCTGACTGAGACCTTCCACGGTAATGAGCATCAGGACGATTCGTAGAGGCTCCGGCAGGATGGCTAGCCCACGATCTAACTTTTCCATCTCGCCCGTCCACTCCGCGCGCACATCAGGAGCATTTTGCTGACAGGCAGGCGTGTGATCCAGCTCGTCAAAAGACGACGTTTTCGCTTGTTGCTTCGAGGTGCGCGTTTTTGCACGATCACGGCATAGATTGAGCGCTATCTGATAAAGCCATGAAGATAGCCTGGCCCGTCCCTTAAACTCCGGCAAAGCCCGCCAAGCATGGACAAAGGCATCCTGACAGACCTCGCGAGCATCCTCTGCGCAATGTAGCCAGCGGAAACAAAAGCTCATCAGCCGAGATTCATACTGCCGCATGATCCACTCAAAAGCCGCCATATCTCCAGCCTGCGCAGCACGGATCTTCTTCGCCTCCAAACTTTCGCAGGGAGACGATTCCGTCTCTAAGGCAAAGAGATCAAGGCTCGCGGGTAAGGCTATCATAGGTCCAATCTAAAAGCCGCTTGGCCTGCGCAGGCCGCAGGTGGCGTTTCATGGCAAAAAAGTGATCAAGAGTGAGGCGTTGAAGCTCGCCCTGAGACTGGTTCAGGCCTGCTAGAGCTGACTTCAAGCGTACGTCATTCGGATCAGCGGCAGAAATGGATTCAGCCACCGCCAATCCCGATCTGCGAATATCCGCCTTGAGCTTCATGCGTTTCACCTCAAACTCTGCTTCCAACGGCTCCAAGATCGCATGTTGTTCAGGCGTGATGTCTAAATGCTCATGCATCCATGCATGGAAATCAGGCTGCAGATGATCCCCTGCATGAGCCTCACCATGTCGGTGCAGGACCCAGTCCGTGACCCACCAAGCCGTGCCGCCTGCCATGATCACAGAAGACAGGACCGCGATCAGCAACCATTTCACGCGTGTCGTCATTGGGCTTTAGCCTCTCTAAAAAGGGTCATCGTTGGTGGAGTTGCGTGTGTTTGATCCTGCGAGGCTAACGACCAACAGACGATGATCGCAGTCACCACACCCGTTATTAAGGAAGCGATCAGCAGCAGCCTCACAAAGAACCGCCAGCGCTGCGCTCGGCCATCATCGCATTGAAGCCTCTTTTTGAGTTCGTCGTCTCTCGAAGGCAATAGTCCTCCTGGCGCATCCCATGCAGTACGCTTCAGCAGGCTGTTTAACTCGGTCTCATTCATTTCTGAATCCACTATGAAGTGAATATGAGTTCGATGAAAAGCTAATTTAGAAGAACTCTAACGAAACTTCCTCAACGCATGACTCCGTAGTGGATTCAATGACACACTCAAGGCCTACTCAATGCCAATCCCTGAGGAGCAAGAGGACGACTCTGATGCTTTCTTATACACATGGATAACCATTCATACTCCCACAGTCGGTGGCTGCGCAAATTCGGTCTCGGGGCCTGCGCAGCCGTGTCTCTCCTGAGTCAAGCTCAAGCCGGCGCGCCCGTGCTATCTGCGAAAACAGCCACACCTCCGGTGGACGCTGTCGATTGGAAGCAGCACACCATCGCGCCAGTGACAAATCCGATCTTCTTTGAAGATGCCGTGATCCGCTCTGAGATCCGCCCCATCTTTGCTTATCATAACATTGATGATTCCTTCCTTGGTGGCGGCAATGCTAAGCTATACGCTTTACAGATCCGCTATGCCATCACAGATCGCCTAGCCTTCATCGCCAATCAGGATGGCTACTTGCAAGTGCACAATGCAGCCTTGGCCAATCCTGAAGGCTGGATGGATCTGGCGCTCGGCTTCAAATATGCCCTGATTGATGATAAAGCATCACAGTTCATTTTAACCCCAGGTCTCACCTTTCATGTGCCAACTGGCGATGATGTCGTCTTCCAAGGCCGTGGGGGTGGCGAGTTCAATCCCTTCATCTCTTTCCAAAAAGGATTCGGTGATTTCCATATTTCCGGCAATGTGGGTGCCCGCATCCCCGTCACTGGCAACGAACAAAGCACGATTGGCCACTACAGCTTGATGCTGGATTATTATGTCTGCCGCTGGTTCATCCCATTTGTGTCTTTCAATGGCTTTACCGTGCTGAATGATGGTCAAAACATCGGCCTTGATACCGAAGGTTATGATGTGATGAACTTCGGTGCTAGCCAAGCCAATGGTCGCACACAAGGCATGCTCGGTGTCGGCTTCCGCTCCCGCCTATTGGACAACTTGGATTTAGGTGTTGCCTATGAAAAAGCCGCCATCAAACCTTACGGGCTGACAGAAGACCGCTTCACCTTCGATCTTTGTATCCGCTTCTAATTTCTCTGACCGGCCGCTTCGGTCTTTGAAACCCAAGGCGCATGAGAGCCCCGCTCTCATGCGCCTTCTCGTTTTGATCGTGGGATGGATAGCAGCACTGGCCTTTTCTATCTTTGGCGCGTCAGCCCTGCCACTTACCCCAGCACGTTTTTTCTCAAATCTCGCATCGAAAACAGAGTACCATCGCCGCCCTTGAGTCGGCGTGCTCCAGTCTTCCGCTTCGGGCCAAATCGACTTCGATTCTCAGCGAAGATACTTTCCACGAACTCCTGACTGCCCAACACCAATCCATCGCTGAAATAACGCACTCGTAGCCTCACAAGCTCCATTTGGCTCAGTTTCCCCTTTTCCTTGAGCACCTGTCGCGCCTCATCTGCCGTCACTCCTCTGCGCACCACATTCACATTTTGCGCATCCTTGACCTCCACGCCCGTGGAAAATAGCAAGCAGCGATAGGAATCTGCGCCGCCATTTTCCCAACCATCCACGGGCGTTCCCGTCACCTTGCTAAGCCCTCGCTGCGCCTTTCGTATCCCACTCACGGCCTCCGCATAACCGCACCAGCGATAGTCCTTCGGATCATCCACCAAGCCTGCACGCACGGGATTGAGATCAATATAAGTCGCCATCGTGTGTAGAGGCTCACCTTTGCCCTCCACCATCACACTTTTATAGCGATCCATCCAAAGCGTCCCCTTTCTCTCGCGACGTTTATTAAACCAGCGACTGAATCGCTCCTTCACCTCCTTCATGTAGGTAGCTAGATCACAAAACCGCTTCTTGATTCCCTCCAGCTTCGTCTGAACTAGAGCTTCAAGACCCATCTTTCGGAGATCAGCGATTTCAGCTCTCAAAAAATCCACGTAAGCCTTGCTATAAAGCACTCGCAAATGCGCCAGCAACCGCTCCTCGCCCTCTGGACCAGCGAAACGTTCCAGCCACATCTCCTTTTTTGGCACCTCCACCAGTGCATGGAAATGGTTCCCCATAATGCAGTAGGTGACCAGTTTCACGCCGGAGAACTCCGCCAGCCTCCAAAGCACCCGCTTAAGAGCCTCTTTTTCCACATCATCAAAGAACACCTCGCCACCACAAGTCCGTGACATCACATGGTAAGTGTAACTCTCCAGCGCCCCCTTCCCAAGGATCCTCCTCCGTCCTCCAGACCAGCTTCGCGCCGTCAAATAAGGCCCCGTCTTTACATTGATGCCAACCAACTGGCTTTCCCACAATTTATTCTGATTATCAACCAATTCCATTTCTTTCATGACAATGAAATCGCCTAATCTCGAAAACAATTCAAGCATAAATTTATAAAATGCCTGACATTTAGAATGATACCGTCAATCCTAAATCTGCTGCACCACGGTTCTCTCCTTGCCAGGGGATCTGAGCGCGCCAAGTGTCGCGGCCTATGAAAAGCATGACCGGATTTGGCAGGGGTGAGGCTCGGCAGGGGGACACGACTTGGGTGGTGGAGTGCAGCAGCGTGAATCGGAAGCAGTTGGAAATTTCCATCAATCTGCCTCGTGATCTCCATGATCTGGAGACTCAGATCCGCAATCAGATCGCGGCGGATTGTTCCCGTGGGCGGATCAATGTCTCTCTGCGGGGAGATCGCCCGGCGACGGAAGATGCGATGCCTCGCCTGGATGAGGCCGTGGCTGCGCGGTATCTGGAAGATCTACGCGGCATGTCGGCACGGCTGGGAATCTCTGCGGAACTGTCTTTGAGCGAGCTGATTCGGTTGCCAGGCGTACTCGTGAATGAATCACGGGAAACGGTAGCAGAGGAAATCTGGCCGGTGGTGCAAGTGGCGCTGACGGCAGCTTTGGAACAATTCATTGCCATGCGAAAGGCAGAGGGAGACAATCTGCGCAAAGAGATCGAGATGCGACTGACGACGATCGAGACACTGGCGGCGAGCATTGCGGAAAAAGCGCCCTTGGTGCCAGAGCATCAGCGGGCGGTGCTGCGCCAGCGCCTTGAGCAGGCGGGACTGCCGTTACCACTGGATGATGAGCGATTGCTCAAAGAGATCGCGTTGTTTGCGGATCGCACGGACATTTCAGAGGAGATTTCTCGTGCGGCCAGTCATCTGAAACAATTCCGCAGTTACATGTCCTCGGGCGAGCCTGTGGGCCGCAGTTTGGATTTTTTGGTGCAGGAGTTTTTCCGCGAATTCAATACGATGGGCTCCAAGTGCAACAATTCCGAGATCGCTCATCATGTGGTGAGTGCCAAGACGGAACTGGAGAAGATCCGCGAGCAAATCCAGAATGTGGAATAGTCGGCGTGCTACTTCACCAATGTGATCCGCTTCAGTGCTGGCACGGCAATGAAGAGAGCCAGCAGCATCATCGCTGAACTCAGGAAAAAAGGTGCTCCTGGCAATAGCGCGGGGGCTTTTTCGCCAATGAAAAATCCAAAAAGCTGCGTGCAAAGCAGCGGCCCAGCGACTCCAGCGACACTGGACAGGCTGCTGAGCGAGCCCTGCAGCGCGCCCTGCTCATCAGCGGGCACACCTTGCGACATGAGCGACTGCACGGCGGGTGTGACTATGCCTGAGAGGCTGCCGATGACGATACAAACATAGATCATCCACGGCTGTGTGGCTAAGCCGTAGGCAGCATAAAGGAAAATGGATAGTGTGAGACAATAGCGCACCGTTTTCTGCTCCCCAAGCCAACCGACAACGCGCTTTGTCAGGCCGCCCTGCACCATGCCGGCCATGAAGCCGACTGCGGCGAGCGACAGACCCGTTTGCAACTCTGACCAGCCATAGCGATAAGTGGTGTAAAGCACCCAGATGCTAGGATAAACCTGATGCGCCAGCACGGCGATGAAGTAACAGGTCACGAGTCCAATCAGAGCTGGAAAGCGCTTCAAAGCCACCAGTGCTCCGACGGGATTACTCCGCGCCCAACTAAAAGCACGGCGGTTTTCAGGTCCGAGTGACTCCGGCAGCACGAACCAGCCATAAGCCCAGTTCACCAATGTCAGGCCGCCTGCGAAGAAGAAGGGCACCTTTACCCCCCAGGTGGCTAACACACCGCCGAGGATCGGCCCAATGATGAACCCAATGCCAAAAGCGGCACCGATCAGGCCAAAATTAGCTGCCCGTTTTTCTGGCGGACTGACATCCGCAATGTAGGCTGAGGCGGCTGCATAGTTAGCCGCAGTGATTCCCGCGATGATCCGCCCAGCGGCAAACCAAATGAGATTAGGGGCAAAAGCGATGAGGAAGTAATCGATGGCTGACCCCAGCAGAGAAACCAGGATCACTGGCCTGCGCCCATAGCGATCAGACAAACTCCCGATCAGCGGCGCAAAAAGAAACTGCATCAGCGCATATAGTGCAGCCAGCAGGCCATAGCTGAAGGACCCAGCGGCCACATCCCCACCCTGATAATGCTGGATGAGCTTTGGCAGCACCGGCACGATGAGGCCAATGCCCAGGATATCGAGCACGAGGGTGATGAAAATGAAAAGGACAGCTGGACGGCGGGCGGACATCGCTGTCCTTAAAGGTGAATCGGCGCTCTCGCAAATGACTGTCTTGCCAGATGCAGCACACTGTCCCAGATTACAGGAGTCATTTTTAGAATTTTATGGTCACAAAACTCCTCCATACTCGCTATCGCGTGAACGATCTGGTCAAGACCGTCTCTTTTTACAAGGACGTCTTGGGACTGGAAGAAGTGAAGCGCCACAAATCCCCCCGTGGCTCAGAACTGGTCTTTTTCAAAACACCCAACAGCGACGAACTCATCGAAATTTGCAGTTTTCCCGCCAGTGGGCCGGTCACTTTGGGGCCTGATGTCACCCATTTAGCTTTTGAAGTAGCCGATTTGGAAGCTTTCGCTCTCCATGCAGCCGCGCATGGCTACCCGCTTTCCGACGGTCCGACAGAATGTTCCAGCGGAACCTTCGCATTTATTGACGCGCCTGAGGGTTATGAGATAGAGTTAATTCAATACCGAAAATAAACAAAACCACCCGCTCCGTTACGTTACATCAAATAAACACACATCATGGACTTTGACTGGCTCGGCGTAACTTTTGATCTGACCAAACTACCTCCCAAGGATATTGAGGAGTCGTTTGAAGATCCCTTTTCGCTGAAGCTACTGCCCGGCGATAACGATAACACGACTGAATCGCGCTTTTACAATCTGGGCAAGTCGCTCGGTGGCCGTGCGGTCTTCAGTGTATTTTGGACAGATGGGAAACGCTATCGTGTCATCTATGCTCGAGACATGACCAATGGTGAGTTTGATTTTTTTGAAAGGAAAAGAGCGGAGGATGTATAACCGATCATGAGTACTGAACCACGCCGCAGAGAAACCACGATTACCACCCGCCCCATCATCATGGAGGGGGATCTCATGCTAGTGCGTGCTTGGAAGGACGTGCCATCTTTTGAAAGCGAAGAGGCTGAGGGCAAGTATTGGTCCCAGCATCAGCTGGAATCACGACTCATGCAGATGTCCATTCATCGCACCGACGTTCGTGAATCCACGACCATCACCCTGCGTTTCGATCCCCGGATGCTCAGCCGCATCAAGCGCATCGCCCGCCGCCGCTACCTGAATTACCAAAGCATGATCAAGCAATGGCTCAGTGAGCGCATGGAGGAGGAAATGAAGGAAGGATGAGCGTGGGTGGCTCATGGTTTACCAAGCTCTGCGCGCAGTGGGTGCCCAGAAATTGGTTCTGGCGTCTAGGCATTGTCATTTGGCTGGTCGTACTTTGGAATCTCTCGGCCAATACCACGCTGCCGAGTGGACCCTCCTTCCCTTTTAAGGACAAGCTCCTGCACTCGATCTACTACTGTGGCGGCGCGTTATGCTTTTTGTTTGTCCTCTTTGGCAGAAAGGCATCACTGCCCAGTTTCCGCTCTCTTTTGATTCCGAGTGTTCTCTTCACGGCCATTGTCGGAGCCACGGATGAGTATCATCAAACCTTCACGCCAGGCCGCATGGGCAACGATCCTTGGGATTGGCTGGCAGATATTTCTGGAGGTGTTTTAGCCGCCTACCTTGTGTGGCGCGTGCTACGTTATATGGCGGCCCACTGATCCCAGAGGAGCTTCAGCACCATCACAAAGACGACGCTAATAAAGATAATGCGAATAAACGGGGCACCATGACGAATGGCCATGCCAGCACCCAGCCTCCCGCCAATCAGTTGCCCTGCGATCATCGCTGCGGCGATCTCGTAATTCACTCGAGCTGTCAGGACGAATACGATCAGCGAGGCGCCATTACTAGCCAGATTGGCCACCTTGGTGAAAGCGGTCGCGTGGGTTAAACTGAGCCCAAGCAGAGAAAGGCAGGCCAACGTCCAGAAGGTGCCCGTGCCTGGGCCAAAAAAGCCATCATAGAACCCAAGCACAGCGCCAACCAAGCAGGCGAAGACCGCCAATCCCAGTCGCGCCTTTGCAGTCGTCTTACCCAGCCCAGGACTGAGCAGCACATAAACAGCAATGCCCAGCAACATCCAGGGCACGATCTTTTTCAGCACCTCATTGCTCACCTGCGTCACTGCCCAGGTGCCGATGCCAGAAAAAACAAAGGTCACCAGCACCGTCAGCCGCACCTGCGGCCAGCTGATCAGTCCTGCTTTGGCATACTTCCACACCGCCATGAGAGTGCCCCAGGTGCTTTGCATTTTATTGGTGCCGAGTGCCATCTGTGGCGGCAATCCAGCCCAAAGCAGAGCTGGCACGGAGATCAATCCGCCCCCGCCAGCAATGGCGTCAATAAATCCCGAACTAAGTCCGGCAAAAAAGAGGAGAGCGAGCATTTCCCAAGTCATAGATCCATGAAGAGGCTACATGACAGAGCCTTTTCAACAAAGAAAAAGCCTAGCAAACGAGGCTATATCAGCGTTAAAGAGGAAGTGATCATGAAGTATTTTCTCTTTTCCTTGTTCGTCACACTGACGGCCACCGCACAGCAGACGGGAGCACCTGTCGGTAAATTTCAGCAGCTGGATCAGACCATGCCAACCCCATCAGCCCAGCGAATTGCCTCAGGAGCACCTGGCGCAGCCTACTGGCAGAACCGAGCCGACTATGACATCGCTGTAGAGTTGGATGACATCAAACGAAGCATCTCAGCAGAAGCCACTGTCACCTATCACAATGCCTCTCCAGATGCGCTGAGCTACCTTTGGGTTCAATTGGATCAGAACTATCTCTCTCACAATGCCGACTCCCGCACAGCGCCGAACACCAAGCGCGGAGTCGATCTGGCTAAATTTAGTTATTCCGCTCTGGATCGCCTGCGCGCTTATGAAGAGTACGATGGCGAAATGAAAATCAGCAAGTTAACGGATCCACAAGGCAAGCCCCTACCACACACCATTGTGAAGACCATGATGCGAGTGGATCTTCCTACACCACTAGCCGCAGGAGCTGACTTTGTTTTTAAAATTGCCTGGAGCTATCCCATCAATGACGCCAAACGCATCAGTGCCCGCACTGGCTATGAGCATTTCAAGGAAGACGGTAACTGCATCTACACCATCGCCCAGTGGTTCCCCCGCATGGCGGCGTACACCGACTACGCTGGCTGGATCAATAAGCAGTTTCTTGGCACAGGCGAGTTCACTCTGGAGTTCGGTAACTACGATGTGCGCCTGACTGCTCCTGATGATCACATCGTCGCGGCGACAGGGGCTTTGCAGAATCCAGAGACCGTCTTATCAGCGGCTCAACAGGAACGCTTCAACAAGGCTCAGAAAGAAACGAAAAAGCCGGTCTTTATCGTCACTCCAGATGAAGCTAAGGCCGCTGAAAAAGGCAAACCAAAGGGCAAGAAGACCTGGGTTTTTAAAGCCGAAAACGTGCGTGACTTCGCCTTTGCTTCGTCACGAAAATTTGTCTGGGATGCCATGGCCGTGGAAGGCGCTAATCTCAACGGCAAGCCTGTGATGGCGATGTCTCTCTACCCGAAAGAAGGCATGCCTCTGTGGGACAAATACTCGACCCACGCCATTGCTCACACAATTCAGGTCTATTCACGGTACACCTTTGATTATCCTTATCCCGTGGCCTGGTCCATCCATGGAGCCATCGGCGGCATGGAATACCCCATGATTTGCTTCAATGGCCCACGCCCTGAAAAAGACGGCACCTATCCAGAAAAAACCAAGTATGCCCTGATCGGCGTCATCATTCACGAGGTCGGGCACAATTACTTCCCCATGATCGTCAACAGTGACGAGCGCCAGTGGACCTGGATGGATGAAGGCCTGAACTCCTTTGTGGAATACCTCGCTGAGGAAGAATGGGAAAATGATTGGAATCATCGCCGGGATAATCGCGGCATGGTGGACTACATGCGACTCACAGATCGCGTGCCAGCCATGACCAATTCCGAGTCCATTGCTGATCTGGGACCCAATGCCTATGGCCAACCAACCGCGGCCTTAAATATTTTGCGTGAATACATCCTGGGCCGAGAAGCCTTTGATCACGCCTTCAAGACCTACGCCAAGCGATGGATGTTTAAGCGGCCAACGCCCTCCGACTTCTTCCGCACCATGGAAGATGCTAGTGGCGTCGATCTGGACTGGTTCTGGCGCGGCTGGTTTTACAGCGTCGATCATGTCGATGTATCCATCGATGAAGTCCGCTGGATGCAGCTGGATTCTCGTGATCCGACAATTGAAAAGCCAAAGAAAAAGCAGGAGAAAGAAGAGCTGCCACAAACCCTTAGCAAGGAGCGCAACTACCCTCTGACGAAGCGTGTGGATCGCTATCCAGACCTGAAAGACTTCTACGATACCTTTGATGAAGCCACCGTCCTGCCGAGCGAAAAGAATAAGTTTGAATCCCTCATCAAAGATCTCAAACAAGAGGAGATCGATCCGACACTGCTCCAGACCAAGCACAACTTTTATGTCTTTGAATTCAGCAATCTCGGTGGCCTCGTTACACCCTTGTTTTTGAAAATCGACTATACGGATGGCAGCAGTGAAGAACTGAAACTGCCTGCTGAGATCTGGCGCTTCAATACCGAAAAAGCCACCAAGCTACACTTCACTAAAAAAGAAGTGAAAGCCGTCACATTTGATCCTCGCCAGGAACTCGTGGACACCGATGTGGAGAACAACTTCTGGCCCCGCCGCCCCGTGAAGAGCAAATTCCAACTCTACAAAGACGACAAAGCCACCAATCCAATGCGTGAGATGACCAAGAAAGAGAAGGTCAAAAAAGCCGACCCGAAAAAGGGGGACGCTGAGGAAGACAAGGAAGAGGAATAACAGCTTCTGTTCGAGCACCCTTGATGCATTCTGCCTCAATCCTCATCCTTACAGCAGCCTTGTGCGTGTCTTGGCAGGCCCATGCGCATACCTTACACCGCTCTACAGCTGAGGCTGAGTACAATCCAAAGACGCAAAAGCTGGAAGTAAGCTTGACGGTCTTCATCGATGATTTTGAGCTGGCGCTGATCCGTCAGTCGGAAAAACGAATGTCTTTTGAACAGACTCCTAAGGCGGATCTGGATGCTCAGATCCAGAGCTATCTAAACAAAAACTTCCAGCTAATGGATGCCAAAGGCAGCATGTCCAAACTGACCTGGGTAGGACGAAAAATAGATGCCATCTCCGCCCAAAAGGATGATCCCGAGGTGTCTGTTTTTTTCGAACTCGATCTACCCGATGGATTCTCAGGCATCACCCTGCGTTACGCCATTCTTCAAGATTTGTTTAAGGATCAGGTCAATCTGCTGCATCTCCGCGCTGACAACAAACAGCGCGAACTCCTCTTCACTCAAGCTGAAGCGGAGAAACGACTCGATGCGGCCCACTGATTCTTTATTGCAGCTTCCAGAGCTTCTTATCGCTTCGCACAAAGACGGCTCCGTTGCTGATGGCAGGTGTGCAGAGCAGGGTGTCTTTGAGCTCAATGGTATGAATCACTTCACCTTCCTTGGCGTTGGTATCGATGACTTGGAAATCGCCACGCTCACTAACGATGTAGATGTATTGACCCGCAGCAACGGGTGAGCCGCTAAGTGGACCTTTAAGCCGCAGTTTCCAGGCTTCGTCGCCATTGGCGATGCTGGCCTTGATAAGAACTCCGGTGCCATTGAGAACGTAGATCGACTCAGCAATCACTAAGGGGCTGCCAGTGCCTGGCTTCAGACCTGCTGCGCGCCAGAGTTGCGATGCTGCTCCGCGTTCTGGAGCCAGAGCCGTCACTCCATTAGAGGGGACATAGATGGCATTTTGAGTGACGGCCGAACTGGGAATCGTGCCTGCGCCGTCAGTGTAGTCCCACTCGATCTCTCCGGTCTTCGGATTCACGCCTGTGAGGCCTTTGCTGGATTGCAGCGCCACAACGTCTTTGTAAACCACAGCGCTGGTCCAGTTCGCTGCTTTGGGGCGCTCCTTCTTCCAACGGTTTTTCCCTGTCACCACATCAATGCCAACAGCGATGGATTCGCTATCGTTCTCACTCTGCACGACCAGCGTTTCATCGAGGACGACTGGTGAGGATGACATGCCGAGGCTATTGCTGGCATTCGAGTAATCATAAGTCAGTCCACGCAGCCAGAGCAGGTTCCCATCCAGATCAAATGCAAAGAGATCGTTGCATGAGTAGAGAGCAAAAACACGCTTGCCATCGCTGCACGGAGTCGGCGCAGCAACGCTGGTCTTACTATGGGCCATTGTACGGCCCGTAGCCTTCATCACTCGCTCCCAGAGTTTTTTGCCATCCACAGCACTGAAACAAAAGACGTGGAGGTTCGCCTGATCCGGCCCACTGGAGCAGGTGATGAACACCTTTTCGCCCACCACAATCGGACTGCTAAGCCCACGCCCAGGAAGATCGATATTCCAAGCGAGGTTCACTTTTGGCCCAGGCACTGTGGCTTCCGCTGAAACAGCACTTCCATTCGGGCCGCGAAACTGCGGCCAGTCAGCGGCGGAGAGAAAGGATGAAGGGAGAAGGATGAGGGATGAAAGGAGAGTGAATGTGGAGCTCATAGAATTAATGTGATTTCAAACGGCGATCTTGGATAACTTTCCGATACTTCTTGAGGTCTAAATCAAAAAATAGAAGCCAAACACCGATTGGCCACGTCATGCTGAATAGAGCCGTGATTAACCCAAAGGAATAGGGATTGGCGGTTTGCTGCGGTGGCAAGAAAAAAGCCAAGCAAATGAGCGTGCCAAATAATGCTGAAACAAGACAAACAAGATAACGCATTGGTGTCATTTTGAAAACGCTGTAAAAAATCAAAAACGCTATCAAAACGACTTTTGAATATCCCAAACGAACTCAGACCATAATTTTCCGCTGATTTTCGTCCCCAAGAAACCAATCACGATCGGTATAAGGCAGGATAAACCAGCAAGGATCAACTTAGCCTTGGTTCGGTCTACAGTGGCTTTGGCGTCTGGGCTCATTGATAGTTGATTCACTTCTTCGCCAAAATCGCCGTTCCAGTCTCATCACAGATGCGCAGCTGGAATTGCCATTCGACGGTCCAGGATTCGGTTTGTTCGTTCTGGCAGCATTTGACGAGGATGGTGTTTTTGCCCTTCTTGAGATTCACGGGCAGTTTGTATTGATCCAGTTTGGCTCCGCGATGGTATTCATCTCGGGCAAAGAGGAGTTCGCCATTGAGCCAGACTTTCCAGCCATCTTTGCAGCCCAGGCGGATTTGCGCATCCCGCTCTGCAGCTGATTCAAACTCCGTGTAGGCATAACCAGTGACTTCCTTGAGCATGGTGAAGGGCTTATTGAAGTCGATCTGGCCGTATTCATCCTTGCTGGTGAAGTCGATCCATTTTGCCTCGGCGTTTTTGCCGGGATAGCCAGCGTCTAACCGGATCTCTTTTTCGGGTGGAAACTCGGTATCGAATCCTTTGCGCTCCACATTGGTGAAGGGGGCGATGAGTTTCCAGTCCATGAGAAATCCGAAGTGTTTTGGTAGATCGACGGGCTTGCCGAGGTCCTTGAGCTTTTTGGCCAAGTCCTTGATCTGATCTTCATCGCGGGCGCTGTTCATGGCCTTGAGATAAGCATTGGTCGCCTCGTCTTTGCGGCCCTGAGCTAACTCTTCATCACCCGCTTGCAGTAGCTTTGCCACAGGATGACGGCGCAGCTCGCTGCTCGGGTCTTCTAACAGGGAAGGCGTGATCTTTTCGGCCAATTCTGGCTGCGCACGCTGGATGAGATCAAAAGCCACGACTCGTGGAGCAGGACTGTTTTTCGTATCGGCTAAGAAGGCCTGCACAGACTCAATGGGCAGCTTTTTGGACAAGATCGCCTGATCAGCGATCACGCCGACAGCCGCGCGTAACCAATTTTCAGCGAGCGGGTTGGCCCCGTTCATGCCAGCAAGCACTTCTGGTAGTGTCGCAGGATCAGCCTGGGTGAGCTGCTGCCAAGCACGGGTAGCCTGTTCATTTCCTGAGCCTTCACGATTGACGGCGCGGATATCTTCCAGCGGAGCGCTAAGGCTGGCGGCCTGGATGGCAATGGAACTGAGGGTAAGACAACTGATCAGGGCGGCTTTCATGCGTGAGTGGATGCTTTCACAAAGAACGGGAATCGCCAAGACACAGTTTCGAGCTCCGTGCATTTTTATTGGCCAATACTTTGGCGCAACATGCGTCCACGCATCGCCAAGCGACGCGGAGACACTGCCGACATTCTTTTCATAGTGATCCTACCACCATGAAAAGAAACGACCCTATCTCCCACCTCATGACCCGTAACGTGATCACCGTGCATCACGGTGATCCGATTTCCAAAGTTCGTGCTTTGATGCAGGAACACGGTGTTCATCACATTCCTGTTGTTCAAGGTGACCAGTTTGTTGGCATCATCAGCTGGAGTGACATTCTCCGTGTGAGTTTTGGTGACACCTTCCAGACGGACGAACGCACCGTCGATGCCACGCTTGATCACACTTTTTCCATCGAACAAGTGATGCAAAAAGAGGCGATCACGTTGCAAGAGACAGGCAGTGTGCGCGAAGCCGCTGAGATTCTCGTGGCCAATACCTTCCATTCCCTGCCGATCCTTTCTGGCAGCAAGCTGGTCGGCATGG
>JAPLUM010000747.1 GCA_026397605.1 Verrucomicrobiota bacterium
AGTTTACCCGCCAGCGGATGCTCTACCCGACGGAGAACGCGGAAGTCCGTGCGACAGGCTGCACCCGCCTCATGCACCATCTGCTTCACCCAGATTGGAGATTCCTCCACCTCACCCTTTCTTAAAATGGGAGCATCCAGCTCCAGCGTCTCCCAGCTCGGCCAGCCCAGCACGATCGCCTGATACTGTTTGTGAATCTGTCGCTCCTGCATGGCAATACCGAAGAGTCGCGCCGCCGCCGCATGCTTGGCCACCAGCACCGTGCCACTCGTCTCCCGATCCAGGCGATTGATGATGGAAATCTGCCCACCATTGGCCAGCTCGTAAGCCAGCAGCGCCTTCAGCCCATGCCAAAGCGTCGGCGTCCCATCCGGCGTGCTCGGGTGGATCTGCAGCGGCGCAGGCTTATCCACGACGATAAAATCGTCCGTCTCATCCACCAGAGTGAAAGCCGTGTTAACCGCGCGCAGCATGGTTGAGCTTTAGCGTTGGAACAGATTCCTGCCAGTCTTGAGTTAGCAGATTGCGCGGATCGCCTCCTAGTCAACGAAGTAGAAAGCAAGTTGCCAACACTCATTATGAATTACAAAAAAGAGGTGTATTGGTAAGAGCAATTTGATATCAATTGCTTAAATCTTTTGCACGCCCATGAAATTCGCGATCTACCCTGCCCTACTTTGCATTTTGTCTATGTCGCTTTATTGCAACGGACAAGCCCAAACAGCATTACCAGCCAATGAGCAGCGTTTTTTCGCTCCAGATAATGGTGTGGATTCAGGTGATGAATTTGGCGGAGCTATTGCAGCGGATGGCGAGTGGGCGGTCACAGGAGCACGATTCGATGATTCAGCTTTGATCGCGGATGAGGGATCAGCCTATGTTCTTAAATGGACGGCAGGCGTGCTATTTGGCACTTGGAAGGTTCACCAAAAGCTCACCATGCCAATGACCGCTCAAGAGCGTGATCGGCAAACAGAAGGGAAAATTTTATTTGGGCAAAGAGTCGCCATATCGGGTGAATGGATGGCTATCTCAGTTCCCAGGTTTAAGACAGCAAGCGGCCGACTAGGGCGAATCGTTGTTTACAAACGTAGCGGTGATACTTGGGCAGTAGCGCAGATTATTGAGCCTGAGAATTCCTATTCGGGCTATACAGGAGCGGCCATGGTTATTTCTAATGACCGATTGGCCTTCGTCAGCAATCACGGAACTGTTCATGTTTATTCTAGATCAACGATGGAGGCCCAACCGCCATGGTTCTTCCACACAACGATTGATGTGACGACGACAAGCGGAGAGACGGGCATATGTTTAGCACTACGTGATGGCAATTTGTTGATGGGTATTCCAGGAATGGCATCCTCACAAGGTCAGTCAAAATCTGGACATATCCGAGAGCATGGATTCACTCGTTTTCATTCAACTTTATTGGCAACGATTCCAAGTCCAGTTTTCGCCTCACCAAATGAATTAAAGTATTTTGCTAGCTCAATAGCTGTCTCTGGAGATTGGTTGCTGGTAAGCTCCAATGGCTTATCTTCCACAAATGCCAAAGTCTTTTCCTATCGCCGCAGTGTCGCTGCAAATAGCACAGTAACATGGGTATTAGAGGGCGACACTTCCATCCCTGAAACTGCCAATAGCGCCGCTCCAGCAGTTACGATGAATGATCGCTATGCGGTAGTGACTACAATCGCCTCTGGAGGGAAGGTCCTCCGGGCGCGCGTGACCACGTGGGCTGGACCTGACCTTCCATCACTGCAAGAGATTGGACAGGTCCGTCCTCACAGCAGGCGCCAGCGAGAATACGATCATTATCAATCGGTGGCAGTAGCAGGCGATACAATTTTAGTAGCAGATTCACTTTTCGAAAATGACGGACTCGTTTCAATCTCACATAGTTATCGTGGACAGCCTCCCCAATGGCTGAGTCCACCCCGGAGTTACCTAACCAGACAAGATGGAATGGGAAGCGTGGTGGCTGCTTCAGGTAACCTAGCTGCTGTTGCAGCACCGTCATGGCAACCGGCTTATTCAAATTCTGGTCCTACTCCTCAGCGAGGTGCTGTGCATCTTTACCACCGTATCAATGGTCTTTGGGAGTACTCTGATTCCGTCAACAACATCGTGAACGGCCCTGTGTCTCCCGCATTTGGAACGCTAATGTCTGTGAACTCTCGATGGCTAGCCATCAACGGGCGAGAAGGCGTCTATGCCTACCGAGTGGTGGAAGGTAAAGCGGCGGACTTGCCAAGCTTCACTATTCGTTCGAAAACAAATCCGAATGCGACGTTGTTGAATCTTGAGTTTGATCCATTGAATGAATCGACCTTGATTATCGCCTGGAAAAATGGTGATTCGGGTCTTTTAGCGGAACGCTTCCTGATGCCCGTTACTGAAACTGAAGAGCCAACCTTTCAGTCGGTTCTTGCACAGACTGGGTCTAGTCTCTCTGCTCCGATGGCCATAGATAATGGTCTGGCGGCAGTGGCTAATGGCTCTGAAGTGAGTGTCTATGATACAGCCGTCAACCCCTGGAAGAGGCTAAGCGGATTCTTTCCCGACGGAGGCGCTATCATCTCTGGCGAAACCACCGACGGACTATTTTTTAACGCAGGTCAAATCCTTGCAACCACCTCCTTGGGGATGATGGCTTATGATGAAAAGTCAGGAAAGTGGAGACCCAGTTGGCCTGGTGGTTATAGCGTCCGCTCGGCAAGAAAAGATGCTCTTTTGACTTTAGGTGGTGCGTTTGTGAGCATTGCTCGTCCCGTGTATGATCGTCAAAAAGCATTCATCCAGATTCGACGAAGCGAGCTTATTCCCGCTTCTGGTCCTGACCACTCAAGATCGCCCCGTTCCTGCCAATTGACGGCGGATAGTGCCATCGTAGGCTATTCAGACGCTTATGCTGCAACTTTTGGAATGGTATGGATGCGCTCCCTGGAAGATTTGAAATTGTATGACGGTCCAGTGGCTAATCCATTTTATGAGATCCCTAAAAGTGCAAGACGTTCTTTGGGTTATGTGGCCGAGAATAAGTTCACCCCTTTACAGGTGACCTTAAAAAACGCCAGTGATTTGCCAATCACCCTGCGACATGAAGACTTTACCTTAAATGTCAGCGCGACAGGCACCAAAACAGAATTGGTTGGCTGGGATAGACCAAGGACGATTGCTCCAGACAGCTCCATCACATTTATAGTGCGGGTTGCACCTATCGCTTTCCCCCAGAATCAGACCATTGATATTACGGTGCGTGGACCTGTGTCTAAACGGCTCGTCTTAAACACTGGATTTTCTTTCACCGTTCCTAACCACAATCCTCCAGTTCCGGAATCTAATTTGGCGGAGCAGCCTGCCCTCGTTGCCTTGGGGAAACCCTTCTCGATTCGAGTAGGACCTGAAGCTAGTCGAAGTCTGGACCTTCAATGGATTAAAGATGGGCGGTTATTGAAAGGTCAGACTTTCCCAGTACTCTCTATTGATGAGGTGAAAGCTTCAGATGCAGGGGTTTATCAAATCCGAGTGCAAAACCGTTATGGGCAATCGGCCATTGCAGGAGTTTATCTGCTAGGCGTGTATGATTATCAGGAGCGCACTCTCGCAAAGCGTCGAAGTGACCCTATTAGCCTTTCGTTGAATGCCTGGGGACCTGGAATCAAAGTCCAATGGAATGAAGGTCAGGATACCGCTTTTATTCAAGGTTCCCGCACGAAGATGCTACGGGTATCTCGGGTCTCTGAGATCTCTTCTACTATCGCTGCATATCTGACGTTAGGTATAGGTAATGCGAATGTTCTGGCATCCATTTACAGTTTAAATCTAGTTCCAGAGACTGCTTTAATCTGGGAAAACTCAACTTCCATAACTTTAGAAAATGGCAATCCTTGGCCTTACGGAATTCAAATGGCTGTTGTTGGTGAAGCGCCCTTATCTGTGGGAAGCTTCAAAGTCAGCGGATTACCTCCAGGCATTACTTATGACGCTGAGACCAATAAATTTCAAGGAACCCCAACGGCTGTTGGTAGCTATAATTTAATTATTACTGGAACTTACGATGGCTGGCCAAATCCTCCTCCGTTGAAAGTAAGGGTCACTGTAAATGCAAATCCCAGAGCAACCTTCTATCCGCAGGGATCATGGGCCGGAATTGTGAAGTGTTTTGCCCCAAATGATTTGGATCAGCAGATGCCTGGATTATTAAAATTAAACATGACTGGAGTGGGTCGTTTCTCTGGACTCTGGATCATTGGCGACAGACGACTCAACTTTACGGCACAGTATCGAGGCGATGCGGATAGTGCCGTGGTTAAAATCCCCAATTACTCCAGCGCGGGTGATCTTCAGCTTACGTTTGGTTACTCAAGCGATTATGCTGACACTAGTCGTGATGCCATAACGTTGGAGGTCTCGGTCGTTCGTGATGCATCTGCCGTGGCCTCTATTCAATCAAGCCTGAAACGAGTTCTAGCTCCAACTGCCGCATCTAATCGTATCGTTGGCCGGTATTCCGCTTTTATCGAACAGGCCATTGATCAATTGTCTGTCGGCTCTGGATTGATGAGCTTTTCAATCTCTCCCCAGAATGATATATCGTCTGTTGGCACCTTTGCAAATGGCCAAGGATTTACTGGTTCAGGAACAGTTTTGGACAATGGTTTATCGAAACAACTACTGCATTATGCCTTTGCAAAACCGGGCGACACCTTATTTGGGCAAACGGAATTGGGAGGTGATCTCACTTTTCAAGAAACCAAGGAAATGACATGGAAGTCAGAGCCAAACCCCAAGAGCCGGCTTTATGCTGAAGGCTTTGAATTGGGAGTTCAATTGGTAGGGGCCAGGCACTTTGCACCAGCACCAGGGATGCTGCTTTTTGGTGGTATCGATCAGAGCACGCCTACTGTGTTTTCATTGGAGCATACGTCTTTATTCCCCGAGCCGATTCGCTCGCCATTTCGATTAACGACTCAGCATTCGGCGATTTTCCCTACGCCGAACCGGAATCGTCTGAGGATGGACTTTTATGCGCCGACAGGATTCTTCACGGGCTCTTTTACCACGACGGACAATTTGATCAACGATAAGCCTTTCACGAGAAACGCGAACTTCCGCGGTATGGTGATCCCTGGCATCAATCGCGGTGGCGGTTTCTTCTTGATGCCTGCCTTGCCAGATCCTGTGAATGAACCGTCTGTGAGCAGTAGTCAGACTCCCATTTATTCCGGCAAAGTCAGTTTTGGAATAAGTGAGTAGACTCCGGTATTCCGGTGCTAAAAAATTCCGTATCGAGATCAACGACCGCAGTCGTCATCTTATCCCGGCTGATTTCACTTGGCATTGATTCACCAGCATACAGCATCTGAGGATGCTTGAATCTCGACAAACTCCCTTGGCTTCCAGGACTGTTTTTGCGCGGCGGGTAGCGATCTTTTTTGGCCTCTCCCTGGGGGTGATTGCAGTGGCTCTGGGAATCGGGGTGCTGGGATATCACTACATTGCTGGATTTGAGTGGGTGGACTCGATCCTCAATGCCTCGATGATTCTGGGTGGCATGGGGCCAATGGGTGAACTGAAGGGAGATGCGGCAAAGCTCTTTGCCAGCGCCTACGCTCTTTTCAGTGGTCTGGTTTTTATCTCAGTGACGGGCATTGTGCTGGCACCGGCGGCGCATCGGGCACTGCATGTGTTTCACCTGGAAAATAACGATTTTGATCCTTCATGAAGTCTGCTGCATCCCAACGCGTGGTCCTGATCGGTGCAAGTGACAAGCCTGAACGCTATGCACATCTGGCCATGGTGATGCTGCGTGAGCATGGCCATGAGGTGCTTCTGGTTCGCCCCCGCCTGAAAATGATCGAGGGATTACCAGTGCTGGCTGATTTGACGGAAATTTCGGGCGAGGTGGACGTGGTCACTCTGTATGTCGGTCCAGCCATTTCGGCTGGGCTCACCCAGAAGCTCATCAATCTGAAGCCAAAGCGGGTCATCTTTAATCCTGGCACGGAAAGTTCAGAACTGGAAGCGGCCCTGAACGCGGCAGGCATTCCCACGGAAGAGGCCTGCACACTGGTGCTGCTGAGGACGGGGCAGTTTTAAAGCGCTAGTCAGCCATGCACAAAAAGCCTCATCTAGCTGAGAAGGTCTGTCTTCATTGCCAAAGACCCTTTACTTGGCGGAAAAAAAAGGGGTGCGGGATTGGGAGTCGGTTCGTTATTGTAGTATTGCCTGCCGTCGCGGTAAGGTGCCAGTCCGTTCATGATCACGCTACTTCTACTCCATGCCTTCATCACATGGATGCTTTGTGGTCTTATCTGGACAGTGCAGGTGGTGCATTATCCGCTTTTCGAGGATGTGGGGCATGAGAACTTTTCCGCCTATCATGGCAAGCACATGTGGCTGATCACTTGGATCGTGATGCCTCTGATGTTTCTAGAAGTGGCCAGCGCAGGGCTCCTGTTATTCTGGGGCGAGCACTCCTGGCCTTTCCTGGTAAGTCTGGCGGCGCTGGCGGTAGCGTGGCTCTCTACGGCGGTCTATCAGGTGCCGATGCATGACAAACTGGTGCGGGGTTACGATGCAGAGATCATCCGCCGTCTGGTGCTGACAAACTGGTGGCGCACGCTGGCCTGGACGCTGCGCGGTCTCTGTCTTGCTGGGATGCTGCATGATCTGATGTCCAAAATTTAACTCCTTCTTTCAATGCCATCTCTCTTCCACGCCAGCACACCAGTCTCCGCCAGTGCTGAGCAGCTGTTTGCCTTTCACAGTGACCCGAGCAATCTGACAGTGGTCATGCCGCCGATGCTAAAACTGGTGCGCCTCATCACCGATGGACCTGCCCAGGAAGGCCGGATGATCGAGCTGCATGTGCGTGACTGGTGGATCATTCCGATGCATTGGACCTGCCGATGGAAAACGGTGCAACCTCCGAATCTGCTGGTAGATGAGATCGTGCAGGGGCCGTTTCCTTTGTTTGTTCATGAGCACCGCTTTGAACCAGACGGCCAAGGTGGAAGTGTGATGCACGATACGGTGAACTATGAATTTGGCCGCTCCTGGTGGGGCTGGCTGATCTCAGAGACGGGTGTGCGGCTGTATTTGACGGCTCTTTTCAAATTTCGCCATCACCGCACTCGTCAATGGGCGGAGGCTTTACGATCCTGAGCCAGGTTCCGCGGATCGATCTTCCGAGCCTACAAGCTCTGGGATTGATGTTTCATTCCCTTGACTCTGCGCAGGAGTGCAGGAAAGATGCGCGCCCTTTTCCACCCCCCAACCGAATTTATGGCCCAAGAAACTTCCCTGCTACTCCTGAAACCTGACTGCGTCGCCAAAGGCCTCAATGGCGAGGTGCTGGTGCGTCTGGAGGCGAAAGGCTTCCGCGTGCGTGGCATCAAAATGATCCAGCTCACCGATGACCTGCTAAAAGAGCACTACTCTCACATCGCCGATAAGCCGTTTTTCCCAGAAGTGGCTGGCTTTATGAAGAGTAATCCCGTGATTGCCGTGGCTCTCAGTGGTGACGATGTCATCTCTGCGGTTCGTGATCTTCTCGGCCCCACAGACTCAAAGATCGCCCCAAAAGGCACCATCCGTGGTGATTTTGGCAGTGATAAAATGACCAACGTTGTTCATGCCTCAGACAGCCCCGAAGCAGCCGTTGTCGAGCTCAAGCGCTTCTTCAAAGACGGCGAAATTTTCAGTTTCTAAGCTCTTAAGATTGCGAAAGCCTGATTCATCGGTTGACGAACTGAATGAGTCGGCTATTATCGCCCCCCTTTTTTCACCCCAACACACCAGCACCTTATGGCCAAAGTTTGTCAAGTTTCCGGAGTCGGCGTCACACGCGGACATCACATTCATCGTAGCGGTAAAGCCAAGAAAGAAGGCGGTATCGGTAAGCACATCACCAAGCGTGTGAAGCGCGTGATCTTCCCGAACCTCCGCACCAAGCGTATCTGGGTGGCCGAACTGAACAAGTTCGTGACCGTCAAGCTCACCGCTCGTGCCCTGAAGACCGTGAACAAAAACGGTGCTTTCAGCGTGCTGAAGACCGCTGGTCTGATCTAATTTCGTTGTTTCTGGTGTTTGAAAGGGCAGGCCTGAGATGGCCTGCCCTTTTTTCGTGAGTTTGCGTCTTTTGTCTCTTTAATGACCGCGCTTGCGTTTCTAAACCAGCGCTGCAAAAGAACCTCCTCTGTCTACGATGTCTGTGGGCAGCTTATTTTCTGTAAGCCGCTTCTAATTCCTACAACCTACCCCCCTTTGACCCCAAGATGAATGTCACAAAAACAGCCTACGGCACCTGGAGCGGTGGCCGCTTCATGCATTATGGTGAGCAGCTTTCTGAAGAGCACTATAAAGGACTCATGCGGCTCTCCTTTGAAAAAGGCGTGCGCACCTTTGTCACCTCAGATGTCTATGGAGCAGGCCGGGCAGATGCCCTGCTGGGAGAGGCCCTGAAAGACATCCCCCGTGAAGAATACTGCCTCGTCGGCATCATCGGTCATGATTTCTATGAAGGACTGCGCAATGGCTCACGTGGTTACCCGCGCTTTACGGACCCTGCTCTGCGCGGGCCTGAGGGCTATGCCGACTATCTCAAAATGGCCACGGAGAAGTCTCTGGAGCGCTGCCAGACCTCCAAGTTCGATCTGCTCATGCTGCATAATCCAGACAGCATCGCCTACACGAGCGAGAAAGTTTGGGACGACTTCACCGCACTCAAAGACGCCGGACTCACAGATCGTCTCGGCATCGCCCCAGGCCCAGCCAATGGCTTTACACTGGACATGATTGAATGCTTTGAAAAATTCGGTGAACGCATGGACTGGGCCATGATCATCCTGAACCCCTTTGAGCCATGGCCCGGCCAGCATGTGCTGGGCGCAGCCGCCAAGAACAAGGTGGACATCATGGCCCGCGTCGTGGACTACGGCGGCGTCTTCCATGATGACGTGCGCGCAGGCCATCACTTCCGCGATGGCGACCACCGCACCCACCGCCCGGCCGGCTGGATCGAGCACGCGGTCGAGAAGCTTGAAAAAATCCGCCCGATTGCTGAAAAACACGGCCTGACCATGCTGCAACTAGCCTGCCAGTGGACCCTGGCAAATACCGCTGTGAAAAGTGTCGTGCCGACCATGATCCAGGAACATGGCGAAGGTACCCGCAGCATCGAAAGTAAACTTGATGATCTCGCCGCACTGCCCGAGCAGTGCCTGACGCCAGAGGAGGTGGAAACCATCCGCCAAATCGGTGACAACACCGGCTGCATGGTCCTCAAAGGCGCCAGCGCCCGCCACGTAGGCCAAGAGCCGCGTCCTGACGAGTGGGCCATGCGTGATGAGCTGCTGGAAACCGCCAAGCGCTGGGATCTCACGCTGGATTGGTAGAAAACGGAAGCTCAGACATCCTTACATTGAGGGTAAAGCCCATGAGCTAGGATTCGACAAGGGAATGGGGGCAAAGGAATGGTTTCTGTTTGTCCCGGAATGCATTCAAAGAACTTGGAACTTGGAACTTGGAACTTGAAACCCGGTTTTAGGTCTAGTTGACTGTTCCGACCATCCCCTTCTCCGCCCTTGCCAGCGAGCCAGAGCTTTTCATGATTCCAGACCCATGAAAGCTCTTGTCCTGACCGCACCCTCCGAATTCAACTACGATCTTGGTTTCCCAGACCCCGCACCATCTGCGGGTGAAGTGCTGGTGAAGATCAAGGCCTGCGGTATCTGCGGCAGTGACATCCATGGCATGGACGGCCGCAGTGGTCGCCGTCAAATGCCCATCGTCATGGGCCATGAGGCAGCAGGCGAGATCATTGAGATCGGCTCCGGCGTAACGGAATGGAAAGTCGGCCAGCGCGTCACCTTCGACTCCACTGAGTACTGCGGTGACTGTGAAGAATGTAACTCGGGGTATGTGAACCTTTGCCCAAAACGTAAAGTGCTGGGTGTTTCCCCGGGCGAGTATCGTCGTCATGGTTGCTTTGCTGAAAAAATCGTCCTGCCGACCCGCATCCTCTATTCGATCCCGGACACGCTTAGCTATGAAAAGGCCGCTTTTGCCGAGCCTGTATCCATCGCACTACACGCTGTGAATTTGGCCGACGGCATCGAGGTAGGAGAAGCCTTTGACCCTGTGGAAGAAGAGCCCGAAGCGGCAGGCTGCGGTCATGGCTGCGAATGCCATGCGGAAGAAACCCGTGGCGGAACTGCCGTCGTCGTCGGTGCAGGGCTCATCGGCCTGCTCGTCGTGCAAGCCCTGAAAGCGCGTGGGTGGGAGCGCGTGATCGCCATTGATCTGGATGAGAAACGCCTCGCCCTAGCCAAAGAACTCGGAGCCTCAGACGCCTTCCATGCCAAGCAGGAAGGTCTGGCCATGCATCTGCGTGAGATTTGTGGAGGAGACGGTGCAGACGCCAGCTTTGAAGTCGTGGGTGCTGCCGCACCGCTGGATTTGGCCATCCGCTGCGTGCGCAAAGGTGGCCAAGTGATCCTCATCGGCAATCTTCAGCCAAACACACCCTTCCCCCTCCAGGAAGTCGTCACTCGTCAGCTCACCATCCGCGGCTCCTGCTCATGCGCAGGAGAGTACCCTGAAGCAATCCGCCGCATCGAAGACGGCAGCATCCAGGTCGGGCCACTTCTCAGTGCGGTAGCGCCATTGGCTGAAGGCGGAGACTGGTTCAAACGCCTCTACGATAACAAAGAAGGCCTACTGAAAGTGGTGCTCACACCGGCTTAGTCAGCAAACCGATAAAAATCAACTGGGCCAAAGATTGCTTTTGCTCCGGCGGCCTCTAATCTGCCTCCATGTCCGCATCCGCAACAGAGCCGCGCATTGAGCCGGCGACGATCGAAGATCTGCCGCAGCTCGTTGAGCTGCTCGTCGCGCTGTTTAGCGAAGAGGCCGACTTTGATCCGAACAAGGCCAAGCAGGAGCATGGCCTACGCATGATCCTGGAGCAGCCTAGCCGTGGGCGTATCTTCGTGCTACGCACGGACCATCAGGTCATCGGCATGGTGAACCTGCTTTTCACGATCAGTACAGCAGAAGGCGGCCTCGTGGTACTGATGGAGGATGTGATCGTGCATCCACAACACCGCCGCCAGGGTTATGGCAGTCTGCTTTTAAAGCATGCGATCCACTTTGCCCGTGACAAGCACTTCCGCCGCATCACCCTGCTCACCGACAGGATCAGCGCGCAGTCCCAGGCCTTTTTTGCCAATCACGGCTTTGCTTTCTCCAGCATGATTCCCATGCGACTGGTCTTTGATGCAGAATCGTAAACCTTCGTGCCCATGCACGCTATCCTAGCCTCTCCTACAATCATGCAGCGTCCTGAGTTTGGGATGTACGCGGAAAATACGGATGCTATGGATCTGTTCGTCCTGGCCACACTGGCATGTCTATTCCTCATGTTTGGTTTCTTTGCAGGCTGCGGCTGGGCCATCTGGCGGCGCACGACAAAACCCGAACCACACATGCAGCTCATCATGGAACTGGAAGAAGACGAAGCTGCGACCCATCAACAATCGCCCACACCCAAGCCTGCGGACGAACCAGCCCCCTGGGAACGCCAGTCTGACTGGTGGAAAAAATAATCTCCATGCTCCAATCCCCGCTCCCATGATCAAAGGCTGGCGCACCACTCTGCATTATTGGTCAAGGCGTGGAGATTTCCTCAAAAAGACAGCCTGCATCATCGTGCTCGCGAGCTTTGTCCTAGCGTGGATCATCATAGCACTCTCTCCGAAGCCGAGCGCATCCATCACAATAGATCCTCTAGAACAAAAGATCCGACAAGACTGGCAAGACCTCAGACAGGCAAAGACAGGTCAGCCTAGAGAACTCTGCAAATGGTTGCGGCTTCTGCTGCCTAACCTCCAAGACATCGCGGATGCCCTTGCGGTCAATCCAACCACCTTGACTGAGTATGAAAAGAAGGGTGAACTGTTAACCTACACCGTGAAGCCGCTGATCACTCAGCATGCAACCACAGCAGAATCCACCCAGTTACTGGACGACTATCTCACTGCGTATCTGGGTGACAAAACACCAGCTGCAATTCAAGCGGCCACAAGGTTGCGTGAAAAAGCCCAGCTGCAGCCACCACCGGCCTTGGCCAATGAGTTAGTCGCCAGCCTCCTCCTGCGAGACAAAGATGAACCCAGCGCCATGTCCGCCTTCATGCGTGAGGGCACTCAGTTTCAAGATGCCTCCAATGCACGCGAAAAGGCCTGTCATCTGGCTTTGAAGCTCAAAGATCAGGCCATTCTGAATGAGATTGTCCAGGCAGGTTGGCCTGCCCAGCTTTCCGGCCACATCGAGCACCGAATCGGGGCGCAAATCCGTGATTTAGGCATGGAGTGGCGTGGACTCTTTCGGGCTAGTCTTGGCAGACTGAACTATCGTGCGCTGGCTCTGGCACTACTAGCTGCACTGCTTTGGTATGTCATCCTAGTCCAGCATATACCTGCCAACGGTTGGCGCTGGATCTATCCCATCTTACCGCTCATCGCAGGCATCGCCAGCATTTGGCCAACGGTGTCACTGGTCATCTGGCAGCAGGACTTTATGGGCATCACCAATGACGTCCCATTCCCCTATGATGTCTGGCACCTCATCATCGGCGTGGGCCTCCGTGAAGAGGTCTGCAAGCTAGCTCTGGCGGCTCTTTTTATGCCCTGGCTCGTATGGAAAAGACTGCCTGGAATCGCCCTGATGACCGGCGGCTTTGTTGGCCTTGGCTTCGCCTTTGAGGAAAATCTAGGTTATTACGAAAGAGCTGGAGCTGGCGGAGGCGTGGCCCTGCTGCGTTTTCTCACGGCTAACTTCATGCACATCGCCATGACTGCGCTGACCACGCATGCACTCTATGATATGATCAGGTCGCGCTTTCACCGGGTGCAGCAGTTTCTAATCATCTTCTTTTCCATCGTGGTGGCCCATGCCATCTATGATTATGACTTTGATCTGCCAGGAATGAAGGACTTTTCCGCTTACATTCCATACATCATTCTCGGCTTTCTAGCTTGGCGTTTTTGGGATCAGGTTGAGATCGAGATGCCGCACTCACGCCAGCTCATTGCGCCTTCCGCCGTTTTCTTACTGGGCGTTGCCTTGATCATTTCCTGCAGCTTCTTTCTCACAGCCTATGAAGCCGGCACTCATGAGGCTCTTATCAATTCAGCCATGTCTAGTGTCTCCTTCCTCACGATCACGCTTATTTACTGGAAGCGTTTTGAGATTCACCTGACGCGCCGATGATACTTTGCACCTCGGATGATCCTCAGGGTGACAAATCTCTCAGTCCGAGTACGATCATGAACACACATGGATCTCCCACCCGTCGCACCCATCCTCTACCGCCCTAATGTCGCCGCCATTTTGATGGATGCTGAAGATCGTCTCTTTGTCGCAGAACGGATCAATATCAAAGGGGCCTGGCAATTTCCTCAAGGTGGGATTGATGAGGGTGAGAATGCTGAAACTGCACTCTTTCGTGAATTGGCAGAAGAGATCGGCGTCACGCGTGACAAGCTTGAAGTCATCCAACAACGCGGAGGCTACCAGTATGCGTTTCCGAAGCATCGACTGAAATACGGCATCTACGGCGGACAGGAGCAGACGTACTTTTTGTGTCGATTTCTAGGCACTGATGCCGACATCAATCTGGCGGCGACGCACCAAGAGTTCGCCAGCTGGAGTTGGATCAAGCCAGCGGACTTCAAGATGAGCTGGGTGCCGAGGTTTAAGCGTGCTGTTTACCGCCAAGTATTTTTAGATTTCTTTCAGACTGAACTCGAGATGCCGCGTGACTGAACTGGCTGCACTGATTTAAATTTCCCTCATGAATCCTCCTCGTGATCAATCCAAAACGCCGGTGCAAAATCCGGCGCGCTGGATCTCCCCGTGGAGCTATGACGATGAATGGGAGCGCGAGCATGCAAAAGCGAAAACCCGTGCCGAGCAGCCGCCTCTAGAAGCCGATCAAGCGCCCAAAAGTGATGCTGAATCTGCGCCGCAACTTGGGAAGAGCAGCGTTTTTGCTCAAGCAAGTACAGCAGTTCCACAACCCACCGCAGACAGCCGCTCTAAATCCTTTGAAGAATTTGGCTCCTTTGCTGAGATCCAAGAACCTGAGATCCTGCCCACTCCAAACAAGATATCGGCTGCCGACCTATCACGATTCCGCCCACCTGAACTTCAACCCACTTCGACGCCACCGCCCAGCCCAGCGCCGAAGATTCCGACTCCGGCAGAGCCATCTCAACCTAAGATCAGCGGACCTGTAGCGCCGGCTCAGGTAAAACCTGCACCTCAGTTCAAAGCAGAGCCTGTGGAGCCAAGCCTCCCTGCCCTAACACCCCAGCGCCGTCCAGCAGCCGTGCCAACGAGCACCATGCCGCGCCCAGAGACCTCCTCCTCCTGGGGTGGAGCCATCATCCTCTGTCTCGGTATGCTAGGTCTTGTCATGCTGGCGTGGATCTACCTCACGGATGTCAAATTAGGCTCGGACGAGGATCTACGGATCCAAACCCCCGTCGATCAAACACCCAAAATCGCTGCACCTGAGCGAATGCTTACCTTTTTAAATGCGGTCATGAAGATCGAAAACATGGACCTGGCACTTCAGCCCGCCTGGGATTGGGACCCTGTCCTGCTAGATCAGTTCGTCAAAGCCAACAGTAGCAACAACGCTTTTGATAATCTGCTGGATCTCTTGGAAGACTTTGACTGGCATCCGCATCATGCAGCCTGGCACGCGGAAGATCTGGGGGACCATCCCTCCTGGCCTCACGTCCGCATTCTCCTACAAGCTCGCACTATTTTCCTCCTGCGTCATGGTGATGAATCTGCTGCTTTCGCTGCCGCTATCGACATTGCCGAAATGAGTCGGCGCATGCAGGAACTCTGGGCATGGCCTACCTTCATGCAGCGCTCTCAGGAAATGCATATGGCTGCTGTGCAAACGATGGCGGAGCTTCTCAGAAAGACTCTGCTCAATAGCGCCACTCTAGGAAAGTATCAGGACGAGTTCCTACGGTGTGAACCTTCAGACGCCATCCTTCAAGATGCTTTCCGAGGCTTCTACATTCATGAAAAGTCGCTCATGTTTGGCGAGAAAACTGGCATACCACTTGATACCCTGCCACGAGGCATCACCCAGGAGCGGCCCGCACGGCTCTTCTTCAAAAAGAATGAAACTCTCAGCCTCTTTGCCGATGTCTTCCGGCACCTGCGCGATGAGATCGTCAAGCCGCCCTTTGCCAGCTTTGGAACAGCCTCACAAATAGTCTCTTACCCAAAACTAAGCCGCTCCTTTTCCTTCCAACCAAACGGCGCTGGTGAGGCCTACTTCGCTGAGCGTATCCAGCCTTATATCGACATGCCAAGCCGCCACGCCATGGCCAAGACAAGGCATAACTTGGTCCTCTGCCTTTTCGCCACCCGCCGCTTCATCGCAGATCAGCAGAGATTGCCCGCTGGTCTGAGCGAGCTAAAACCCAGCTACCTGATGGAGGTGCCTAGAGATGACTTTTCCGGCCTACCTCTTTGCTATGATGCACTCAACGGCCTCATTTTTTCCGTCGGCAACAACTTCAAGGATGATGATGGGAAAGTCACCCAACCACCACTGCTTGATCCTGCCGAACCGACGGTTGAAATCGGCATCAAAGTTGCTGCGCCCGCGCCATCCACCTCCAAGTAAGCCCACCATGAAATACAGCTACACTGAGCTCGCCAAGATGATCGACCA
>JAPLUM010000299.1 GCA_026397605.1 Verrucomicrobiota bacterium
CGGTTCAAAATCAGACGATCTTATATGGTGAAGGTGTGACGGGCGGCTCGTTTGCGTTTTCGGGCATCTTGCCGGGGTCGCCGACTTCGTCGCTGGGGCAGGTGAAGGTGATCGTGCTGAATGTGACCTACGCAGATCAAAATGCGCTGCCTTCCACGGAGGCGCGGCTGTATGCGACGCTGCGGGATGTGGCGGATCATTATTCCAAAGCCTCGTATGGTCGCCTGTCGCTCACGGGAGTGGTGGCACCACCGATCAAGCTGCCGCACAATGAGGCATGGTATGTGAATCGAGATACGAGTAATGGCGGCGACATCGGCGGCACGGGCATCTCCATGGCAGATGCTCGGGCGGAAGCACGGAAGATGGGCTTCGACTGGAATGACTACGACTGCACAGTGATGCGGCACAATGGCGGCCCTGGCAGCTACGGCGGACTCGGCGGTGGTAACACGGTGTGGTGTCGCAGTGATGATGTGGGCCTCTGGGCGCATGAGATCGGTCATGCCTTCGGCTTGGGGCACTCGAACTTTTGGGACACCGCCGGCACCAGCAGCATCGGCAATGGCGCGAATCAGGAATACGGCGACAGCTACGACATCATGGGCGGCTCATCCTTGGGCGGCCAGTACAATGCCCAGGCGAAAACGCAGGTGCGCTGGCTGCCGCAGGCTTTCATCCAGCCGGTGACGCAGAGCGGGCTGTATCGCATTCATGCGTTTGACCAAGGGGCGCTCGATGCTTCGAAACGATATGCGTTAACGATCCTCAAAGACTCGCAGCGCACTTACTGGGGCATGGTGAGGTCGCTTTTTGATAGCAATCCCTTCATGAAAAGCGGCTTCGAGCTGGGCTGGCGCTTCCCCAATGGCGGTGGTGGGAATTTCCAGCTCATCGATACGACGAATGGTTCGCCGTATGGCAAAACGGATGCGGCGATCTCGCTCGGAGCCACGTTTTCGGACACGGAGAGTGGCATTCACTTCACCACGGTGGCGGCGAGTGATGTGCCGCGCTGGATCGACGTGCAGGTGAACCTGGGCAGCTTCCCAACGAACAACGCGCCGAGCATGACGCTGGCCGCCAGTGCGGAGGTGATCCCACTCAATGGCACGGTGACTTTCACGGCGACGGCGAGTGACGCGGACAGTGATCCGCTGGCCTTTAACTGGCAGCACTTCGGCGGTGGCACGCAAATTGTCTCGCCAAACTCGAATGTGATGACGCGGCAGTTTCCCACGGCGGGCAGCTACATTGTGACCTGCACGGTGAGTGACATGAAAGGCGGCACGGTGACGCGAAATAAGCTGATCACCGTGGGCACCGTGACGACGTTCAACATCAGTGGGCGCGTAACCTTGCTGGGCCAGGGACTTTCCGATGTGGTGGTGACGGCGAACAATGCGAATGGCGTCATCAGCGATGCGGACGGTTACTTCACCATCCCCGGTCTCACCGCGAACACCTACACGCTCACGCCGCTGCTTTACGGCTACTCGTTTAGCGAGTTGTTCAATAACAGCATCACGGTGGGGCCGAGCTTCAGCGGTGCGAACTTTGAAGCCACGGCGCAAAGCGTGGTGACACTCTCCACGCCCACGCCGAATGCGAATGAAGGGCCGGTGGCTGCGGGCACCATCCGCCTCACACGCACGGGTGACATCTCGCAGGATCTCGTGGTGAATGTGAACTCGGCCATCGGCAGTGCTACTCTCAGCACAGACTACACGCTCACGCCGAGTTATGCGACGGGTTCGCTGGGTTTTAGCACCTTCACCATCCTGGCAAACTCGGCCACTCTAGACATCGCAGTAACGCCAGTCGTCGATGCGAGTAGCGAAGGGCCAGAGACGGTGATTTTGCAGCTCGGCCCTGGCAATGGTTACCTCGTCGGCTCGGCTTCGACGGCGATGGTGGTCATCGCGGATGATGACACGGCTTTGCCAAAAGTAAGCATCACCTCGACACGGAACTCGGTGATGGAAAACATCGCCACACCGGGGCTTTTCACGATTTCACGAGCTGTGGCCACCGCAGCGCCTCTGACGGTGAATTACGCTGTCACTGGCACAGCGACGAATGGTAGCGACTTCACGGCTTTGAGCGGGAACGTGGTCATTCCGGCTAATTCAACTTCTGCAACGGTTGATGTGGCTCCAATGAACGATTCGATCTCGGAATCGCTGGAGACTGCGGTCGTCACGCTGAGCACCAACGCGGCCTACATCATCGATCCGCTCGCCACGGCTGGCACGGTGACGCTTTATGATGATGATCTGCAAACGGTGAACGTCAGCGCCAGTGATAGCACGGCCACGGAGATCAATCTGACGGCTCCAGGCGCGGCAGCGGACACGGGCACCTTTCTCATCAGTCGCAGCGGCGATACGGTGGCTGCGTTGACGGTTTATTATGCCTTCAGTGGCGTCTCCGGCAGCGGCATCATGGCGCTGCATGGTGCGGACTATGAGTGGATGCCGGGCGTGGTGGTCATTCCCGCAGGTCAAAGCGCCGCCGCCATTACCGTGGTGCCGCGTTTTGACGGGCAGGGAGAGGGGCCGGAGCAGGTCGTGCTGAATCTGGGTGCCAGCGCCACAAACTACGTCCTCGGTAGCAGCGCCACCGCCACCATCACCATCAATGACAACCCTGCCGACACGCCTTACATTGAGGTGGTGAACACCGCGAATGGCGTGGAGCCTTCGACGAACGCGAACTTCCGCTTCACTCTGCGAGGCGATGCTAACGACACGCCGGTGGGAGTGAATTTCACCCTCGGCGGCACAGCCACGAATGGCACGGACTACGACGTGCTCGGCTGGTGGATCCTGCAAATCTCCGGCAGCACGGAAAACCTCCGCGCCATCTGGGCCGCAGACTCCACGAACCTCTGGGCCGTGGGTGACAATGGCACCATCCTCAAAGGCGATGGCACTAACTGGACGGCGCAGACCAGCGGAACCACGCAGCATCTGCGCGCCGTGTGGGGCACGAGTGTGACAAATCTGTGGGCCGTGGGTGATGGCGGCATCATTCTAAAAGGCGATGGCACGAACTGGACCGAGCAGACTAGCGGCAGCACGAACACGCTTCGCGGCGTGTGGGGCAGTGGCGGCACGAATGTCTTCGCCGTCGGTGATAGCGGCACTATCCTGCGCAGCACGAATGGCACTTCATGGGCGGCGATGACCAGCGGCATCACCACGCATCTGCGCGCCGTGCATGGCAGTGGTGCCAGCAATGTGTGGGCCGTGGGTGATGGCGGTGTGATTCGCTTTTGGAATGGTACCACGTGGGGATCGCAGACCTCCGGCGTCACCACACAGCTCAATGCCGTCTTTGCCGCGAATGCGACGAACATCTGGGCCGTGGGCACAGGTGGCGTGGTGCGCAAAGGCAGCGGCACCACCTGGGCAGGCCAGACCTCTGCCAGTATCTCGGATTTAAATACCGTGTGGGCTTTCAGCACAACGAGCCTGCTCGCCAGCGGTGCCATGAGCGCCCAGATGGTCAGCACGAATGGCACGAGCTGGACGAATGTGAACCTCAGCGCCATCGGCACCTTCAACGGCGTCTTTGGCACCAGTAGCGCCATCGGTTGGACCGTCGGTGATGGCGGCGTGATCTTCAAACGTGATAGCGTCACCGCCACCGCGATACCAGGCGGTGTGGTGATTCCGCGCGGTGCCACCACCTTTGATCTGGCTGCACGCACGAAGGACGATACCGACCTCGAAGACATGGAGAGCATCACTTTGACCATGACGCCGGGAACGACCTATCAGACCTTCCCCGGCAGCGCCGCCACCAGCGCCTGGCTGCGTGACAATGACAACGTCAACACCCTCGTCGTGGACACGCAAGTGGGCACGGGCGGGTCGATCACGACAGCGGAAGGCGGCACGGGCGTGATCAAGTTTTACGTCTCACGCCTCGGCAGCACCACCGCCGCCGTGACGGTAAACATCACCTACAGCGGCACCGCGACGATGACGGACGACTTCACTGCACCTGCCAGCGTGACGATCCCCGCAGGTGCCACCGGTGTGGATGTGCCCGTGACCATCGTCAATGACACGCTCTTTGAAGGCACGGAGACGATCATCCTCGATCTCGCCGCCGGCAGCT
Source organism: Verrucomicrobiota bacterium (assembly GCA_026397605.1). Classification (GTDB taxonomy): domain Bacteria; phylum Verrucomicrobiota; class Verrucomicrobiia; order Verrucomicrobiales; family Verrucomicrobiaceae; genus Prosthecobacter. The sequence continues at coordinate 4,129 of JAPLUM010000299.1, forward strand.
ACTCACGCGGTGTGGGTGCCACGATGTATATCACGGACAATGACACCGCCACGGGCACCATCGCCTTCAATGCTCCCAGTTCCTCCGCTCAGGAAAATGCAGGCACGGTGAATATCCCCGTCACGCTTTCCACCGCGCAGGCCAGTGATGTGACCGTGGAATATCAAACGAGTGGCAGCACCAACAGCAGCAATGCCTCCTTCAGCACGCGTGCGGTGCCGTATTGGGTGCGCGTGGTGAAGACCGGCAACACGATTGCCTATTTCCAATCCAACGACGGCACCACATGGACGCAGCGCGGCGCAAACGTAACCGTGAGCACGCTGGGTAATGATTACCTCGCCGGGCTGGCCTTTGCGCCGGGATCGACATCGCAGTTCACGGCGGTGATGGATAATCTCACCGTCAGCAATGGCAGCGGCAGCCTCGGTGCGGAGGTTTCCGCCAACATCGGCACCGTCACCGGCAGCAGCAGCGTCGCCAGTGGTGTCTATACTTTCACCAGCTCCGGCAACGGCCTCAGCAACACCACGAGTGACAATTTCCGCTACGTCTATGTGCCCGTCACCGGCTCCGCGAACTGCACCATCACCGCCCGCGTCGTCAGCAATGGCAATGCCAGCACCAGCTCACGCTCCGGGGTGATGCTGCGCTCCAGCATCGCGGCAAACAGCGTCCACGCCTCCGCCTTTGGCACCGGTGCCGCAGCGGGGGATTACTTCACGCTGCAACGCACCACGACAGGTGGCACGGCGGCGATCAGCTCCAGCTTCAACAGCCTCCTGCTGCCCATGTGGGTACGCACCGTGCGGGCGGGCGATGTCTTCACGCAGTCGGTGTCACGCGATGGCCTGACGTGGACAAATTTCTCCGTCGCTCCTAGCATTGCCTTTGGGCAAAAAATCCTCGCTGGACTCGCGGTGTCGGCGCAGGGAGATGGGCAGATCTCCACGGCCACCTTTGACAATGTCACGCTCGGCGGAGTGCCCGTCACAACGCTCGGTGGTCGCACGATCGGCTTTGTGAATGCGCAAGGAGACGAAAGCGTCGCAGGCAACGTGTGGACGGTGAATGGCAGCGGTTCGGGCATCGGCGGCAGCAATGACGAGGCGCATTTCCCCAGCACGGAGGTCAGTGGTGATTTCACCCTCATCGCCCGCATCACCTCGCTCACCGGCGGCGGTAGCAGTGCGCAGGCGGGTATCATGGTGCGGGATGACCGCACGCATTACGCCAGATGCGTCCATACCGGCTGGGTGAAAAACAACACCGTCGAGCAGCGCTACCGCCTGCAAAGCAACACCACCGCCTTTGGCTCCGGCGTGGATTACATGATGCCTGCTGGCGTTTTGACCATCCCCGCAGGTCAAACGACCGGAAACATCCCCCTCACCATCATCAACGACACCATTGATGAGCCGGACAACCTCGTGACCATCCAGCTCCTCAACGCACGAGGCGCCAACATCGGCACCAACGGCTTCCACGGCCTCACCATCATCGACAACGACAATCCGCCCACAAACCCCTTCGCGGGCTTTGCGATGGCTGCGAGCACTGTCGTGGAAAACGCCGACACCGCGCAGATCGCTGTCGCTTTGAGCACGCCAGCCACCACGACATGCAGCCTGGACTATATCATCACGGACGGCAGCGCCACGCAGCCCGGCGATTACACCACCACGACGGGCACGCTCAGCTTCGCCGCCGGTGAGAGCGTGAAATTCATCTCCGTGCCGATCACCGATGACGCCGTGCTCGAAACGACCGAGAACCTCACCATCGCCCTCGTCAATCCGGCCAATGCCCTCCTCAGCGCCGCCAATATACACACATTGACCATCACCGATGACGATTCACCCGCCGTAAGCATCGTGGCGAATGACGCCAGCGCCACGGAAGCCGGAGATGCAGGCCAGTTCACCCTCACCCGCACTGGCGACACCACGAACGCACTCGCTGTCACGCTCAGCCGCACCGGCACCGCCGCCAACACCACGGACTACGCCAACATCAACACCGCCCAGACCATCCCAGCGGGATCAACGAGCATGACGGTGAATGTCACGCCCGTGCAGGACACGACGAATGAAGGCAATGAAACCATCATCCTCACTGTGGTCGCTGGCAGCGGCTATGTCGTCGGCACGCCAAACGCAGCCACAGTGACCATCGCCGATGATGATCGCAGCACCGTCACCATCACCGCGAATGATCCGACCGCCTCCGAGACGGCTGGAAACCCCGGCCAGTTCACCATCACCCGCACCGCGCCGACCAATGTGGCCCTCACCGTCAATGTTACCGTCGCTGGCACCGCTACCAACACCACCGACTACGCGAATGTTCCCGCCACCGTCACCTTCGTCAGTGGTGATGTCTCCAAGACGATCACCATCACACCCGTCGATGACGGCAGCATCGAAGGACCGGAAGACGTGACCATCTCGCTCGGCACCGGCAGCTACGACATCG
>JAPLUM010000188.1 GCA_026397605.1 Verrucomicrobiota bacterium
AAGAGGAATAAGCCACGCATGAGATTTACTGTTGAGTCAGCTTCTTTTCACCCCAGGTCAGGATGCGTCCGACGAGTTCCGCATCCTGAGCTTCCTTAGCCGCATCCAGAGCTTTTTTCGCCTGAATGAACTGACGAATGAGCGGCAGGGAGATGATCGAATCAGCATCAGCCTGCACATCTGCCAGACGCTGCTTCAGCACTTCGAGATCTACATTTCCTTGCTCCTCTTGGCTGAAATCCACCGGCACAGTGGATTCAGGCTCGTTCAATCGGCTGTCTTCAATGAGCTTGTCCAAAGCTTCATTCGCCTTTGCCCACTGCCCCTGGCGAATGAGTGCCTCGATCTCGCCGCCGCGCTGGGTCATGATTCGAGTGGATTTGATCCCCAATGCGTCCACCGCAGCCCGGAGCTTTTCCACTTTGGACCTGACTCGTGGTTCTAAGTCTGACTTTTTCGCCACTTTCCCCGGGGCCAATTGCATGGCTTTTTTTTGCTGCTCGGGAGTCATGCAGTCGCGCAGTTGGATCAGCGTGCGCAGCTGGAGCTGTTTCACGGGGGCCTCAGCTTCTAGCAATTGCGTCAAAGCAGCGCTGGCGGCATCTGCGCTCGTCTCGCGATTCTTTAAAGATTCATTAAACGACTTCTGGGTTTCCTTGACCTTCTTTTCCAGGGGCTCTGCGGCTGCTTGGGCCTCACTCACGATGGCGAGCATTTTTGTTTCTTGTTCGTTGGTGAGCTCCAGCTCAGCACGCAATCTGGAGATCGTTTCAGGCATGATCAGTCCGTGCTGAATCCATGTCTCAGGGCCAGCCTGAGCGCTGATAGCTAGAAAAACAAAGGTATAGAGGAGGCGTTTCATGGCAGATTCAGGGTGAGATGAGAAGGCAAAAGGAAATCACTCGGAACCGCAGCCAAGTCATCCAGACTGGCAAAGAGCGGCTCGGTGGGTGTTTCAAACAAGCTGGGGAGTGCGGTGACGAGATCCGGCGTGCTAGTCTGATGGAATAGCACCAAGCTCACCATGAGGCAGGCCGCAGTTGTCACCGCCATCACCCAAACTTTAGAGAAGTGAAAGCTCTGCTCTTTGATCGGAGCTTCGATCAAACGTGGATTCCACGCTGGAGCCTGCTCCGTGTCAGCTCTGCGCTGGGCGGTGAAGCGCTGCTTGAGCTCGTTGTCGTTTTCAGGATTCATAGTCGGCGGAGGAGGTTAAAAGAGTGCGTAGGCGGGTTTTGCCTCGATCATAATGCTGGCGCACGGAGCCGAGGCTGATTTTCATGACCTCGGAGGCTTCGTTCAGAGTCAGGTCCTGATAAAAAACGAGATGCAGCACCTCGGCCTGACGCGCGGGTAATTGAGAAAGGCAATCGCGCAGTTCCTGAGTTCGTTCGTCCAGTTCGATCTGGCGTGATGGCGAAGGCCGTGTGTCCTGGCTGTCTCCGCTGAATTGGAAAAGCAGTTTTCCCAGCAAGGACTCCCGATAGCGCAGCCGACGAAATTCCTCCTGAGCCGTGAATTTGATCACCCCGAACCACCAAGTCTTGAAGCTGGAAAGGCCCGAATGTGCAGCGCGGCCTGCGGCTAGCTTCAGATAGGCATTTTGCAAAACATCCTCCGCCCGCGAATGATCGCCGCCACAGCAGTGCAGCGCCCAGCCAAAGGCGTCCGTGTGCAGTGATTCGAGTTGGTCGGCAGTTTCGCGCTCCATTCATTTCCCCGTGAGTGTCTCGGGTTCACGCACTATATGACAAAGGCAGCTTTTTTTCGGAAAAACTTTCCTCTCCCATCTTGAAGATTGGACCTTTTCCTGCTGATTATGAGGCCGAAACTGCGATTCCGCACTTCACCGCGAAAATCCGTGATTGCAATTTTGTGACAAATGCCCAACAATGAAAGCGACTCCGAGTAATTGTTGAAATTCAATATCTCTTAAAGAATGACTCCAAAAATTTCCATCCTCCTTGTTACTGCCCTTTGCGTCTTGCTGAGTTCCTGCGCCAGTTCTTCCAGCGGCACACGTGCCGTCTCCACCAAGGGCACGCGCATCACCTCCGTCCGCACGACAGCCTATACCCACAGCGAATCGGATCACATTGTCTATGGTGCCCGCACCGCCGTTGGCACTCCTTTGAAGTTTGGCATGGTCCGTAGTGCTGCGGCTGATTGGTCTGTTTTCCCGGTGGGCACCATTTTCCAGATCGAAGGCACGCCGCACATCTATCAAGTGGACGACTACGGCTCCGCACTTGTCGGCACCAACACCATCGACATTTATCAGCCAAGCAAAAGCCAGATGAACGCCTGGGGTGTCAAAAATGTGAACATTCGTGTACTCAAATGGGGTTCCTTCTCCAAAAGCGTCGCCATCATGAAAGAGCGCCAAGCCTACGGTCATGTGCGCAACATGGTGAACCGCATTCAGCGCAGTTAGTCAGATTTCTCGTGACCAAGAAAGAGCGCGCCAGCTACGTCCTCCAGCGACTAGCCGAGCTTTATCCCGATCCACCGATCCCGCTGGATCATAGCGATCCCTTCACGCTGCTGGTTGCCGTTTTGCTCTCCGCCCAATGCACCGACGTGCGGGTGAATCAAATCACGCCCAAACTCTTTGGCGAGCTAGGAAGCACTCCCCAAGCCCTCGCCGCCCAGCCTGTGGCTAAGATCGAAGCCATCGTCAAACCCTGTGGACTCGGGCCGCAAAAGGCCAAAGCCATCCAGAAGCTTTCCCAGATCCTACTGGATCAGCACGATGGCAACGTCCCCTGTGATCTCGCCGCACTGGAGCAGCTGCCTGGCGTAGGTCATAAAACCGCCCAGGTCGTCATGGCCCAGTCTTTTGGCGTGCCGGCCTTCCCCGTGGATACCCACATCCACCGCCTAGCCCAGCGCTGGAAGCTTACCGACGGAAAGAACGTCACCCAAACCGAGCGCGACCTCAAACGCCTCTTCCCCGAATCCTCCTGGAACAAACTTCACCTCCAGATCATCTT
>JAPLUM010000333.1 GCA_026397605.1 Verrucomicrobiota bacterium
CGTGCCCTGGTGCCAGACGTACGCCAGTTTAGCGATGACCAGATCAAACAACTGATCCAGCGCGGAGCCGTCATCGGTGCGGCACTGGATGCCTGGATGATGATCCCTGGCTGGGTCAGGGGTAAGACGACACCCCAGGCAACAGGCCTCAAATTAGAAGTCATGTGTGATCACATCGATCATGTCTGTCAGCTCGCAGGAAATGCCCTGCACAGCGGCATCGGCAGTGATTTGGACGGAGGATTCGGCATCGAACAGACGCCCGAAGATCTGGACACCATCGCCGACCTCGCACGCCTGCCCGAGATGCTGGCTCGGCGTGGTTACAGTCAGACCGATGTGGAAAACATCCTGCACGGCAATTTCCTCCGCCTGGTGAAAAAAGCCTGGTCCTGAAGATAGGTCGTCTATTTTGATACTTCTGCCGTTCTCTGAGGTAACTTCTTGACCTTTCCCATGCTCAGACGCTAACTGCGCTTTGAATTGCAGACACGGCACGGCTCTTGCGTGCTTCATCTCTACCGACCCCTTTCTAAAATGGCCCGCGCTACCCTTTCCCACCCATCCAGCCACCGCTCATACGGTGGTCTGCTCTGGGCGCTGCTCCTTGTGGTGTTCACCGCCCCAGTTGCCCGTGCTTTTGATACTGTCGTCCTCGATGCAGGGCATGGCGACTTCGACCGCGGAGCTGCCATCGGTTACGTTTATGAAAAGCACCTGGCTCTGGACACCACCCGCCGAGTCGAAGAGCTGCTGAAAAAAGCCGGGCTGAAAGTCATCATGACCCGCTCACGAGATGTCTTCATACCCCTACCGGGACGCGCCGCCGTGGGCAATCGCTATGGCAATGCGATCTTTGTCAGCATTCACTACAACTACAATCGCGGCGGCAGCGGCAGCGGTGTGGAGACATACCACTACTCTACCAAGAGCTACACCCTGGCAGCCTACATCCAGGCCTATCTCGTTCAGCGTACCAACATGAGCAATCGTGGTGTCAAACACGCCAGCTTCCACGTCATCCGCGAGACTACACGGAATCCAGCTGTGCTCGTCGAGTGCGGCTTCGTCAGTAACTCGACGGACCGCGGACGCATGATGACCGGAGAATTCCGCAAGCGCATCGCTGAAGGCATTGCGCAGGGGATTGTCTCCTACAAGAAGGCTAACTAAGGACGCTCATGCTTGTCACCTGTCAGCAAATGCAGGAGATCGAGCAGCAGGCTTTTGACCGTGGCATACTAGCCTCTGACCTGATGGAGACCGCAGGCTGTGGTATCGCACGGGAGATACAGCATCTGTATCCGAAGCCGGGCACACTCATCCTTTATCTTGGCAGCGGTAACAATGCCGGAGACGCCCTAGTCGCTGCGCGTGAGTTGCAAAAGCTGGGCTGGCAGCTATCTGCGCGACTCAGCTGCGCACCCGAGTTAATGAAAGCGCTGCCCCGTCTTCATCTGGACCATCTACCGGACATGCCACGGCTCACGAAAGCGCCCACCCAGTTTGAAAAACGGCCTATCGTGGCTCTCGACGGTCTGCTTGGCATCGGCACCCAGGGTCAATTGCGCCCAGCCATGCGGGCCATGACTGCGGAGCTCAATGCACTGCGCCTGAGCTACCACGCCTACACCGTGGCAATGGATCTGCCCACAGGTCTGGACGCAGACACTGGCATCCCTTGTGAAGACTGCATCGTGGCAGATGTCACGATCACGATCGGTTTTGCCAAACAAGGCCTCATCGCCGATACCGCTACGTCTCATGTCGGTCGGCTAGCGCTGGTGCCCTTATCTGACTTGGAAGAGAGAGCGGACGGTGTACCGCGATCCCTTCTCACACCTGAATTAATGCGTGCTTGGCTGCCACAGCGCGACTTTGACTTTCACAAAGGTCAGGCTGGCCGTGTCGGCATCCTCGCTGGATCACCCGGTTTTCTTGGTGCTGCCGAGCTTGCCTGCCGTGGCGCTTTGCGTGCAGGCGCGGGGCTTGTCACGCTCATCGTCAAAGAAGACACCTACAGCCTGCTCGCCATTCGACTCCCGCCGGAAATCATGATCAAAGTCGTCCAAGACTACCGCGAAGTCTTAACCATGCGCTTTGATGCCCTAGCCATCGGCCCCGGACTTGGCTTTGCCCATGAGGGTGAAATCATGGACGTCATTCGTGCTTCTAAAATCAGCGCTGTGATTGATGCTGATGCCATCACCATGGTTGCAAAAGACCTGAGTGCTTTGGATCATGGGCAGCATTTACTGACTCCGCATCCTGGTGAAATGGCACGCCTCATGCCAGCCATCAGCCATCTTTCTCGCATCGAGCAGGCCGAAACTGCGGCTCAGCAGATGAATCCCCACACACTCCTATTCAAAGGAGCCCGCACCATCATCGCCACCACAGGGCAAGAGACCCTCTACAACACCACCGGCCACCCCGGCATGGCCACGGGTGGTATGGGAGACGTGCTGACAGGCGTTTGTGCCGCTCTCATGGCCCAAGGCATCCCTACGCACCAAGCCGCCGCCCTCGGTGCCTGGACCTGTGGACGCGCTGCTGAAATCGCCGCACAACAAATGGCGCAGAACTCCGTCTTGCCGACAAATGTCATTGAGCATTTAGGGGTAGCGATGAACTAGCGGATCTTAGCATCTGGCAGACCGGACTTGATGCCCTCATCTAGCGGCATGACGTCTGTCTTGGCGTCTAATCCGGTAGCAAGCATGAGCTTGGCCAGCTCGGACTGAAGCGCAGTGACTTGACCAGCGAGATCTGGCTGAGTAATCAGATTCTTTGTTTCTAAGGGATCGGCCTTTAGATCATAAAGCTCAGCTAAGTGGCGATCCGCACCACCATCGCCATGAGGGTAATGGATGTACTTCCAGCGGTCGGTACGGATGGCGCGCAGATTCGGGGTGTAGGGGAACTGCTTCTCGTAGTTGTAATGATAAAACCACGCCGTGCGCCAGTCGGCATCGCCTTGTTTGACGAGTTTCACCCAAGATTTGCCATGCACCTTCGGCAGCGCTGGGGCAGTGCAGAGTTCCAACAAGCTAGGAGCCATATCCACGGTGAGAGTTTGATCTTCGATGACTCTCGGCTGCGCCGTCAGAGCAGGATAACGAACAATGAGAGGGATGCGCAGGCTGGACTCGTGACCAGTGCGTTTATCCACCATGCCGTGTTCTCCTTCTAATAAACCGTTGTCTCCCATGAAGACGATGATCGTGTTGTCCAATTGCTTGGTTTCCTCCAGATAGGAACGGAGGCGCGCTAGACTGTCATCGACACTGAGCACCGTGCCCCAATAACCATGCACCATGTTTTCAAAGTCCTTGACCGCCTCGGGACTGCGATCTGGAAACTTCTTCCGCCATTCAAAGAGCGGACCGTAAATGCCATGCCAGGTTTCTTGGCGATCTTTGATCCAGGTGGGTTTATCGTCGATCTGAAAAGCGGTGGCTGGATACGGTACGCGCACATCGTCAAAGCTATGCTCATATTTAGGCTCGGGCGTGTAAAAGCTATGCGGAGCTTTGTGTCCCAGGAACATGCACCAGGGCTTCTCTGCTTTCTGCTGCTTTAGCCAGTCCAGAGTCATGTCAGTGACCACCGTGGTGTAGTAGCCTTTCACGACCTCGCGCTTTTTGCCATTCATGTGCCACTCAGTATCAAAGTATTTCCCCTGCCCTTTATGGGTGACGAACCAATCAAAGCCAGGCCGTGGATCGTCGTTTTCCTCTCCCATGTGATACTTGCCGATGTAAGCAGTCGCGTAGCCTGCCTCATGCAGCGTCTGCGGCCAGCTACCCATCTGGGCAGGATATTCCGTGAAGTTATTCGTCACCCCATGAGCGTGCGCATAGAGCCCACTGAGAATGGAGGCCCGACTCGGCGAGCACAGGGATGTGGTGCAAAAAGCATTCTTGAACAAAACACCCTCTGCGGCCAAGCGATCAATGTTCGGCGTCTTCACATGCTTTGAGCCAAAGCAACCCAGGGCATCTGGGCGCAGATCATCACAAAGGATAAACAGCACATTGGGCCGAGAGGCTGCCTGTGCGGAGAGCCCGAGGATAAGAATACAACTGAAGATCGTAAGAAGTCGGTTCATGAGAGCAGCTATCTCTGCCCCATTATAGCTCTGGCGCAATCCTGACCTTCACAGCTAGGAGTGCTCTGGGGAGAGTGTTGCGGCCTTTCTAGGGTGCATGGTTCATTCCGGCACTATGGAAAATTGCAGCCTGGAAAGGCCGCAACACCATGGGGACTACTGGCGCTCAAATAACACCTGACTATTAATCGTGTGCAGACGCT
>JAPLUM010000374.1 GCA_026397605.1 Verrucomicrobiota bacterium
CTGATACCTTGATTGTAGAAGCTAACTCGGGGTCTTTTAATCCTGTTGCTGGTGCTAATGTGCTTGAGATTCGGCGTGCCCCAGCACCCGTTTCTTCTCCAGATGGCTGGGTGCAGTTTGATGCGTTGTCTCTGGAGTTAGACCCCATCGCTTTACAGGACATTGATGGAGATGGACTGCCGCGCTGGTGGGAATTTGATCATGCTTTTAGTGATATGGTGGCCAATGCAGCCCAAGATGTGGATGCAGACGGTCGCACCAACGCGCAGGAATTCGCGGCGGGGACTTCGCCGATTCGCAAGGATACAGATGCTGATGGTTTAAGCGATGGGGCCGAGTTCACTCTTGGCACGAATCCGCTTAAAGCAGATACGGATGGCGATTCACTGACAGATGGCGAGGAGACTGTAGCAAATCCACTCTTGGCAGACACCGATGGTGATGGGGCAGGAGATGCCTGGGAGCTGCATACCGGTTATTTGGCCAATTCTGCAGCTAGCACGCCGCCGATTCAAAGTGGCCTGATCGGCATTAACTTTGCGATGGAACTGAATCCTGACAATACACTTGGCAATCATGAGGTGACGGGGTTGGTGCCCCAGCGTTTTTGGAACAACACCTGGCCCCTAACTGGCTGGCGTAGCCAGCAGGGGACACAGGGAGACATTGCGACACCGACGCCGAATGTGATCGTCAATAGCGCAGGCGTAGCCACACTCATGACGATGAATTGGAGTTTTCCCGGCAGCACTTGGGCCAATGGGCAGAGCGGGAAATCGACCCAAAAACTGCTGGATGGTTATCTCAATGTGAACTCGGACACACCAGGTAGTCTGACACTGAATAACATCCCCTTTGCCACTTATGATGTGATCATCTATGCCGGCACCAGCTATGATGGTGCGATAGGTTATACAAGGCTGAATGACAGTGCGGCCACAGATCGTTGGTTCATGAGTGCCAGTACGCCGCCACAATCACAGTTGGTGGAGTTGATCAAATCCGATTCAATCAAGCCCTGGCGTGCCAATGCGATCCGTTACCGCAATGTCACGGGCACTTCTGTGAATGTGAAGATTGCCCGGACAAGTTGGTACGAGATGGGTATTCACGCGATCCAGATCGTCGATTCCGTGGTAGATAGCGATTCAGATGGGATGACGGACGCTTTTGAATGGGAGCATGGATTTAAGTCGATGCTGGCGGACGCCACAATGGATGCAGATTGGGATGGATTATCCAATGTGGCAGAGATGACTGCTAAAACCAATCCACGCCTTCAAGATACCGATAGCGATGGGCTCAGTGACGGGGCTGAAACCCTGACGAATCCTCTGCTCGCTGATACCGATGGAGATGGACTTACCGATGGTGAGGAGGCTGCTGTTTCTCCTTTAGCCACCAATCCAAATGATGCTGACACGGACGATGATGGCATCGGCGATGCTGAAGAAGTGCGCGGCTGGACGAATCCTCATGCCACTCAATCATTGCTACCTGTGGTAAGCACAAATCCGCGTACTTTGAATTGGTCGGTGGAGGATGTGCAGATGGTCTGGGATCATCAGCGCGGTGGAGTCACGGATCAGGAATATGGGGATCATTCACTCATGAACTTTCAGGTTGTGAATTCAGCTAGCACCAGCAGCGATGCTTTTAATGTTGGAGTTCGGGTAAAATCTGGCCGTGTGACGCATTTCCTTTTTTCAGGTTACGCCGGCGGCTTTAGCCATCCAGACAACAACGCGTGGGACATCTGGGATTCAGACTGGCAGGAGTATCCTGTCGATTTAAAGGCTGCCATGGGCTTTAGTGGCCAAGGCGCGGCGGACATCAGTGATAGACTGCGTTTTCAAATTCAAGGTAGTAGCATGAACAGTCGAACGGCCTGGAATTTCACCTTCAGCATCACTAATCAGGATACCAATGCAATTGTGGTCAGTCGGACATTCACTCACTGTGCTTTAGCGCAAAATGTGCACGATGGCACGGTGGCCTGGCAGGATCGTAGTGATCCTCCTTTGTCGAATCGAATCGAAACATGGACTCATGATGGAGTGCGTGTTTACATGAATCCGACGCCTTTAGAGAATACGCCAGCCTTTGCTGCCTACAGAGACAGTGACGAAGATGGCCTTCCAGATGTTTGGGAGGACGCCAATGGATTAAATAAGTATAGCGCCATAGACGCAGCGCTTGATGGAGATGCAGACGGTCTGACAAATCTCAAGGAATATCTAGCTGGAACCTCACCCACTGATGCCGATAGTGATGATGATGCAGCCAAAGATGGCATTGAGGTCGAGAGTGGCAGCAACCCATTATTAGCGTCTAGCCTGCCGCCGTTTTACCGTGGGCTACCGGTGGGAATCAACGGTGAGGATTTGAATGGAAATGGGCTGTCAGATGCCTGGGAACAGTGGATCGGCCATTTTGGATTAGCCTCTGCAAGCGACGATGATGGTGATGGCATGACCAACAGTGAGGAAGCCGTTGCCGGCACAGACCCTCTCGATCCAAAGTCGCGCCTATGGAATGAACTTATTACCGGCAGTGGTTCCATAGCGCTTCGCTGGCCCATCTTACCGTGGAAGCGTCATCAGGTGCAACAAAGCCTCGATTTGACCTCGTGGTCACCTGTGGGTGGTGCCCCGTTGCTGAGCGGCAATGCCAACCAACAAACCTTTCCGCTCAGCGGAGAAAAACTGTTCTATCGAGTTAGCGTGAACGATCTGGATAGCGACAGTGACGGCGTAAGCAACTGGGCAGAATCGCTGGTAACAGGCACAAGTATCAGTTCAGCCAATAGCAATCGCAGTGCGGTGGCCATTGATTTGAACGGTGATGGCACCGCAGAAGCCAGCCGTAGTGGTGACTACACGGCAATGGTGGAGCAACTCCAAGGTGCCAAAACGAATGGCACCTCCTTAGCAGGAATCTCACGGACCAATGCCGCACGCTTCCTCATGCAGGCGGGCTTTGGGCCGACCTTGGAGGACATTCAGCGTGTGCAATTCCTGGGTTACAGCGGATGGATCACGGAGCAAATGCAGGTGCCGCTCACAAGGCATTCAGATTACATCCAGGACATCTATCAAAACATGACGACGCAGCGCCGCACGGAAGCTTACAGTCGTGGCGGTGGTGATAGTGATCCGTTTCTCTTCGGCAACAACATGCAGACAGCCTTTGCTCGTGCAGCGATCCAGGGCAGCGACCAATTGAGGCAGCGTGTGGCCTTTGCTCTTAGTCAAATCCTCGTGACGTCTCGTCGAGATGCCAATCTGGAGAATCGATGCCTTGGCATGGCAAACTATTATGACCTGTTTGTTCGTCATGCATTTGGCAACTACGAAGACCTGTTGATGGACGTAACCATGCACCCTGTCATGGGTCGCTACCTCAGCCATGTAGGCAACCAGAAAGCGGACCCTTCGATCAACCGTTATCCTGATGAAAACTACGCCCGTGAGCTGATGCAGCTTTTCACTTTGGGATTGTGGGAATTGAACGCTGATGGATCACGGGTGCTAGTGAGTGGGCAGCCCGTGCCGACTTATTCAAATGCGGAGATCACCCAGCTAGCGAGGGTGATGACGGGCTTTTGGTTTGACGGTGAAGTCTGGGGCGGTGGTGGGTGGACCGAGCAAGACTACGCATCCCCTATGAGTCTTGTTGCCAACCGACATGACTTTGGAGCCAAGACACTGCTTGATGGTTTTGTGATCCCTGCCCGCGCTGCGACAGTGGAGAACGCACAGCGTGATGTGCGGGATGCGATTCATCATCTTTTCGAGCATTCCAATACAGGCATCTTCATCGGGAAGCAGCTCATTCAGTTCCTCGTGACAGACAATCCCAGCCCCGCTTATGTCCAGCGCATCAGCGCCGTTTTTGCCAACAATGGTAGCGGCCTGCGGGGTGACTTAGGTGCTGTCGTGCGGGCCATTTTGCTGGATGACGAAGCTCGTGCCCCGCTCGGCAGTCAGGCACCAGGTTTTGGACGACTCAAAGAGCCCGTGATCCGTGCGATGTCGCTGGCACGTGTTTTTGGCATGAAGCAGGTGCCCGATCTCCTGTGGTGGGACTGGAGTGATTTTTATAATGAAAGCCGACAGTCACCCACAAACTCACCGAGTGTCTTCAACTTCTATCGCCCAGAGTATCGCGCTCCCGGCGTGCCGACACAGAGTAATCTTGCGACCCCCGTGTTTCAGATCACGGACAGCTACAGCAGCATCAGCTTCCCGAATCGTCTCTGGCGCATGTTGGAGGAAGGCTTCAGCTTATGGGAGTCGTATCGTTTCCCGTTGAATATCGCCCGTGAAAGTGAGCTCGCCGCTTCACCAGAGCGTCTCATGGATCATCTAAATCTGCTTTTCTGCGCTGGTCAGATGAAAGCCACCACTCGCAGTCATATCCTGGCAGCCCTTAACCAAATCCCAGCCGACCAAACCGCCGCTCGTGTGCGTGTCGCCGCCTATCTCTCCCTGACCTGCCCTGAGGGGGCGGTGATGCGCTAAAATTTTTCAACATTGTCTCAACATGCAAATGTCATCCACTACCCGCCGCCAGTTCTTCGGCAAGAGCGCCTGCGCAGCGATGAGCAGCGTGCCGATCATGAACACACTGCTTAATCTGCAGCTCGCCCAGCGGGCCGCAGGTCAGGGATCACCCTCTGATTACCGGACCGTGGTCTGCTTGTTTCTCAATGGCGGTATGGATTCTTTTAACTGGCTGGTGCCACGCGATTCGGCTCGACATGCAGTTTACTCCACGACGCGCGGAAATTTGGCACTAACAACAGGCCAGTTACTGAGTTTAAATCAAGACGGTGGAGATGGGCAACTGTATGGCTTGCATCCCAGTTGCACGGGGCTGCAAGAGCTCTTTAATGGTCTCGGTGGTGACTTGGCTAAACGTCGCGCTGCGCTGGTATCGAATGTAGGAACTCTGATCCAGCCAGTGACAAAGGCACAGTATTTGGCTGAGAGCGTGGCTGTGCCAAGAGCGCTTTATTCGCATAGTGATCAGATCGATCAGTGGCAGACCTCTGTGCCGCAAGGCATGACGCAGCTCAGTGGTTGGGCAGGACGTGCCGCGGATGTACTGCACGGTTCAGTCAACGATACCAACAGCATCGCCATGAACATCTCACTGGCCGGGAACAGTCTCTGGCAGGTGGGCAATGCTACGACTCAGTTTGTCGTCACAGATCGCGGGGCACTCACTTTCACTGGCAGTGAAATCACAGATCCACTACATGCGATGAAGCTCAAGAACACCGCGCACCGCAGCATCATCCAGCAAAATTATTCAAACCTCATGCAACAAAGTTATGGGCAGCTCACCAAAAGCAGCATTGAGCTACAGGAGTTCTTTTTGCAGCAGTATAACAATCACGACGACAGCGCCGTTGCATCACTTTTCCCGTCTGGGAACTACATCGCGCAACAATTCCGTGCAGCTGCCAAGATGATCGCGCTGCGCCCGTCTCTGGGGCTGCATCGGCAGACGATTTTTATTGGTTTCGGCGGCTGGGATCACCACGGCGAACTTCTCAATGCGCAGGCAGGCATGCTCTCAACCATGAGCACGGCTCTCACCGCTTTTCAGCGTGCTTTGGACCAACTGGGCCTGCAAAACAGTGTGATCAGCTACACCGCCTCCGATTTTGGCCGCACCCTACGCAGCAACGGACGTGGCACCGATCATGCCTGGGGTGGAAACGCACTCGTTATGGGAGGTCCAGTTCAGGGCGGTCGTATTTATGGCACCTTCCCTGATCAAACTCTCGAAAGTCCAGATGACACCGGTTATGGATGTCGCATGATCCCAACCACAAGTGTGGACT
>JAPLUM010000166.1:0-4071 GCA_026397605.1 Verrucomicrobiota bacterium
GACGCCTTGTTCGACAACGGTCGCCATGGTCGCCCAGTGACGGGTGCAGGCAATCGCCCGCTGAAATCCCTCTCCGACATGCTTAAAGGCAAGTCCGGTCGTTTCCGTCAGAACCTTCTCGGCAAGCGCGTCGATTACTCTGGCCGTTCCGTTATCGTTATCGGTCCTGACCTCACTCTCAATCAGTGTGGTTTGCCGAAGAAGATGGCCCTCGTCTTGTTCGAGCCATTCATCATCCGTCGCTTGAAAGAAATGGGCCTGGTTCACACCGTCCGCTCTGCCAAGAAGATGATTGAGCGCCGCACACCTGAAGTGTGGGACATTCTAGATGAAGTGACCAAGGGACATCCCGTTCTCCTGAACCGTGCTCCTACCCTCCATCGCCTCTCCATTCAGGCCTTTGAGCCGAAGCTCATCGAAGGTGAAGCCATCCGTGTGCATCCGCTCGTTTGCGGTGCTTACAATGCTGACTTTGATGGTGACCAGATGGCTGTGCACGTTCCACTTTCCGTGGAAGCACAGCTGGAAGCTCGCCTGCTCATGCTCGCGCCGAACAATCTGTTCAGCCCTGCCAGCGGTAAGCCGATCCTCACTCCATCCCAGGACATTCCTCTGGGTTGCTACTTCCTGACTTACCTCCGTGAGTTTGGTGAGAAGAAAAAAGCAGATGTCTTCGAGCGCCTGCCGATCTATAACGATCCATCCGAAGTCGAGTTTGCCCTTTCCGAAGGTGCAGCTGGCGTGAACGATAAGATCCGTTATCGCAATCCAGACTACCAGCAAGAGAAGCGCGCTTTCGGTGATCCGACCAAGTCGTTCATCGAGACCACCATCGGTCGTGTCCGTTTCAATGAAATCTGGCCGACAAAGCTTGGTTTCATCAACAACACCGTTGGTAAGAAACAAATCTCCGACATTATCTGGCGCTGCTTCCAGACTGTGGGTCAGAAAGAAACGATCACCTGTCTGGATCGTCTGAAGACCCTCGGTTTCCGTGAAGCTACCAACTCGGGTTGCTCCATCGGTATCACCGACATGGTTATCCCTGATGCGAAGAAGATCGGCCTGGAAAAAGCCTACAAGGAAGTCGATGCCGTCGAGAAGCTCTACCGTCGTGGTCTCATCACTCATGGTGAGCGTTACCAGAAGATCGTTGACGTTTGGACACAAACGGGTGACGCAACTGCTGACGAAGTGTTCCGCACGCTGGAATACAATGAAGGTAAGAAGCATCACAATCCGCTTTACGTCATGGTCACCTCGGGTGCCCGTGGTAACAAGACACAGATCAAGCAGCTCGCTGGTATGCGCGGTCTGATGGCCAAGCCATCTGGTGAGATCATCGAACGTCCGATCACCTCGAACTTCCGTGAAGGTCTCACCGTGCTTGAGTATTTCATCTCCACTCACGGAGCTCGTAAAGGCCTTGCCGATACAGCTCTGAAGACGGCTGACTCCGGTTACATGACTCGTAAGCTCGTCGATGTGTCTCAGGACGTTATCGTCACTGAAGAGGATTGCGGAACCGTCAATGGCATCACTCTTTGCTCTATCTATCAAGGTGACGAAGAAGTGGTCGATCTCAAGACACGTATCTATGGCCGCACCAGCTGCGAGACAATCCATGACCCTGTCACGAAGGAAACCGTCATCGCTGCCAATCAGCTGGCTCTTGAAAAAGAAGCTGCCCACCTCTCCAAATTGGGTGTCGAAAAACTGAAGATCCGCTCTGTCCTCACCTGTGAGAGCAAGCGCGGTTGCTGCGCCATGTGCTACGGCCTCAGCCTTGCCACGAGCCGCCTCGTCCGCATCGGCGAAGCTGTCGGTATCGTTGCGGCTCAGTCCATCGGTGAACCTGGAACTCAGTTGACCATGCGTACGTTCCACGTTGGTGGTGCCGCCATGAGCAGCTTCAAGCAGCCCTTCATCAACGTCAAAGCCAGCGGAACTATCCGTTATGCTGAAATGCGCACAGTGCAAACCGCTGAAGGTGCTTGGATCGCCCTCACGAAGAATGGTGTTATTACCATCACTGACGACGACGGCAAGGAGCTCGAAAGCCATAAGCTTGTTCTCGGTGCGATCATCGCCAAGCCCGATGGTGCTAGCGTGAAGAAGGGTGAGCAAATCGTCACCTGGGATCCTTACAACATGCCGATCATCACCGAGAAGGCAGGTAAGATCGAATTCCGCGACATGATCGCTGGCATTACCTTCACCAAAGAGAAGAACGAATCCACCGGCAACGAAGAAACAGTCGTTATTGAGCACAAAGAAGATCTCCACCCACAAGTGGTCGTCACCAATGCCAAGACGCATGAAGTTCTCGCCAGCTACACCATCCCAGCCGGAGCCCACATCAGTGTGCGTAACGGTGAGAAGGTCGAAGCCGGAACCACCCTCGCCAAGACACCACGTAAGGCCAGCAAGACCAAGGACATCACCGGTGGTCTGCCACGTGTTGCCGAACTCTTCGAAGCCCGTAAACCAAAAGATGCCTGCGAAATCGCCCGTATCGACGGTGTCGTGGAAATCGGTGGTCTCGTTCGTGGCAAGCGCCGCGTCATCGTGACCGATCAGAAGTCTGGTCAGCAGGAAGAGCATCTCATCCCCCGCAGCAAGCACATCCTCGTCTTCAATGGCGACGTCGTGAATCGCGGAGATCAGCTCACCGACGGACCTGTTGTGCCGCATGAAATCCTCGAGATTCTTGGCCCTCAAGCCCTGCGCGAGCATCTGGTCAACGAAGTGCAGGAAGTTTACCGCGCCCAGGGCGTGGAAATCAATGATAAGCACGTCGAGATCATCATCCGTCAGATGCTCCGCAAGGTGAAGATCACCGACACGGGCGATACTGAATTCCTCTGGGGAGATCAGATTGATCGCACGACCTTTGATAAGGAGAACGAGCGCGTTTCTGAAGAAGGTGGTAAGCCTGCAGAGGCCGAGCCAGTTCTTCTTGGCATCACCAAAGCCTCTCTGGAAACCGAATCCTTCATCTCCGCAGCTTCCTTCCAGGACACCACCCGTGTTCTTACCGAAGCCTCCACGCTGGCGAAGTCGGATTACCTCCGTGGCTTCAAAGAAAACGTCATCATGGGTCACCTCATCCCAGCCGGAACCGGCTTCATCACACACCGCAACTTCGAAGTCGTCGAGACCGAACGTCCAGCGGGCCGTGGCGCCGCCGAGGAAGAAGAGGAAGCCCTCCAAGCCTAATCCATCCGCGTCCCATCAGACGCCCAACCACCAAAACCCCTGCCAGCCACCGCTGTCAGGGGTTTTGTGTGTTTGAATTCGTTAGTGACATCCAGCGGCGGATGCCGTAGAAAGCAGCAATGAAAACGAAACTGCTTACTTTCCTAGTGGTGGCATGGTTCAGCGGCGTTGTTTCCGCGCAAAACTACGACTTCGGCGATCTGCCGGACTCGCCGTATCCGACCAAGCTGCCCAACGGCGCGCGCCACATCGTTTCGCAGAGTCTCTTCATCGGCAGCACTGCGCCTGACTTCGAGGCCGATGGCAACGCTCTTGCCAGCGCTCTCGGGGATGATGCCGCAGGCATCGACGATGAAGATGGAGTGACTCCATCTGCGTTGCTGATCACCGCAGGCGTGCGCTACAACTTCCGTGTTAAGGCGACGAACACGCTCGTGGGCAATGCTTGGCTTCATGCCTTCGCGGACTGGAATCAAGACGGCGACTTCGCTGATCCCAATGAATACGCCAATGTGCTGGTGCCGGGTGGCAGCGTGGATCTATTTTTCAAGCTACCTTTTGATGTGCCACCGACGGCGATCACTGGCGCACAGACGGCGCTGCGTCTGCGTCTGTCCAGCGACTCGGTGTTGCTGCCCACGGGTGCGGCTCAGGATGGTGAGGTGGAGGACTCCCTGATCCCGCTGCATCCGCCGGGAGAGTTGAAGGACTACGGTGATCTGCCGGACTCCGGGCCGGGCACCACAGCGGGCGTGTTCTTCACTGGCACACCGCCGAACTACAGGACGCTCCTCGGTGATGGTGGCCCCTCGCATGGCATCAAGCCAGAGATCAATTTCAGCAACGTGGGCA
>JAPLUM010000166.1:4097-4837 GCA_026397605.1 Verrucomicrobiota bacterium
ATGACACGAACAACGACCCCGATGAAGCAGGCATGGTGATCACGACATCGAGCGTGGTGTTCCGGCCCGATGGCTTGTCGTCTTACTTTGATGTGGAGCAACTGGTGGAGCTGCCTGTGACCAACATCACCGGCTCAGTGGCAAAGATCGGCGTCTTCATCGACGTGAACAGCGATGGCGACTTCGATGATGCCGACGAGCAATCCTTCAACACCGTCCCTGGCGATGGTTCGGTGATCATCCGCAGCACTCTGATCAAATACAAAGTCCCCGCCGCGCCGCCTGCGATGAACTTCGCCCGCTACTTCGCCATGCGCTGCCGCATCACCACCGATCTGGCCGTTGGACCTGATGGCGTAGCGACCGATGGTGAAGTGATCGACAAGGTGCAGCAGTTGCAATTCAGTGTGCCGGCCGGTGGCTATGATCCACTCGACTTGGGCGACCACGCAGGCACCTATCCCACGCTGCGCGCTATTAACGGTGCGCGGCACGTTATCACGCCGGACATCTTCCTCGGCACGCTCGCACCCGATGGTGAGCTTGATGGTCAGCCCTCTGCGCTTGCTGATGGTGATGATACGAATGGCGTGGACGATGAGAATGCCGTCAACGCCTCCAGCCTGCATCTGATCGCAGGCTTCTCCTTCAACTTCCCCGTGCTGCTGACCAACGCGCCTAAAGCCCCGGCGGTGCTGACCGGCTTCTTTGACTGGAACAACAACGGAGTCTTTGAGCCC
>JAPLUM010000010.1 GCA_026397605.1 Verrucomicrobiota bacterium
GCCCAAACAGTAGAGCAACTTGCAAAACATCAGCCAAAAATGGGGTGACTGAGCCGCTGTGCCGTAGGATGAGCGTGTCCTTGTGGGACCGCTCGTCTCAGGCGAGGTTGAGCGCGTGAATGATTTGCGAAAGACGCGGTGAGGCAGTTCGCCTGCGCTGGGAATTTCCGACCCGCCAAGAGACGAGCGGTCTAAAGCCACGCTCATCCTACGGGTGGGCGTGTCCCCTCAATAAGGTTTTGCAAGAGGCTCAATAGGTTGGATTACTGGGCGTTCTTTCACCTTATGGCTCTTTGCCGTTATTCGCCCTTGCGTTTGAAGTTAGGAAACTGCTATCGATTCACGAGATCGACGACGCGGTCATTCATTTGGCGCAGGCGTTTGGAGAGGCAGGTGGTGATGCGGCTGAGCAGACGGTAAGCGACCTTTGGATTCGCTGCGTGCAGTTCATCCAGGTTGTCTTTGGTGATGAGCCAGACCTCTGCAGCGGTCACGGCACGCACGGTGGCACTGGCTGGGCCGGGATCAAAGACGCTGACTTCGCCGAGTGAGTCGCCGCCTTCCAGCACAGCTACGCGCTTATCCACGCCATCCACATCATGCAGCACCTCGATCTGACCGCGTAAGATGAGAAAGAGGTGATCATTGTCATCCCCTTCACGAATCAGGACGTCCTCTGGCTCATAGGCCCGTGAGTCCCCGTAGCTGGAGAGAAGCTGCAGTTCGTTGGCATTGAAGTTGGCGAGGAGTGGGGTGAGGGAGGCCACGCGGTTTTATGGGTTGAGTTCTAGAAGGATGGTTTGCGTCCGCCACCGATGACGGGACCTTCGCGGGGAGATTCGGGCTTTTTGTCTGGAGTGGGCTTGAGGGCGTCTTTTCCGACTGAGTTTGCTCTCTGGACACGCGGTTTGGCTTCGCCGTCCTGATGGAGGGTTGCACCCGTTTTTGCCTTTTGCCAGCCTTGCACTTGGTCGCCCTGCTGCTGGCCTTCAAGCGGAGCTACTCCCGGCGGCAGAGGCGCTGGGCCTGGCGGGCGAACGAGGGTCGGGCGTTGGATTCGGGACTTCGCCATGCTTTCTGCCACGCTTTCTTTGACTGGCAGGTCAGGCAAGCGGCCCGGAGGCGGGCCGAGGTCCGGGCGCGGCGGTGTGCGCAGGGGTGCGTTGACGGCCTGGGAACCTTGCGGCGGAGGCCCGATCTGAACTCGAGGCGGCTGAACGTTGTTCGATGGCGCGACAGGTTCCCAAATGATGTTTTCAGAGAGCGGGATGTTTTTCTGCTGACTTTCCAGCGCCACGGCGGCCTGCTTATGTGCCACGGCGGCGGCTTTGTACTCCTGTTCGGCGGCTCCGAGATTCTGTGCCACGGCAGCAAGCTCTTCCTTCGTGGGCTCTTTTTTTTCAAACCAAGCGGCTTCATCCGCAGCACGGGCGGCAGTGAGATTGCTTTTGGCTGCCTCTAGCCTTTCGGGGTCATTCGCTTCGTAGGCGGCGTCGAATTCCGCCTCGGCGGCTCCGAGATTCTGCGCCAGGGCAGCAAGCTCTTCCGCCGAGGGTGTCCTTTTCCCAAGCCAAGCTTCTTCATCCGCAGCACGCGCGGCGGCGAGGTTACTTTTGGCTGCTTCGAGCTTGTTGTTGGCAAGGTCCATGTTGGCTTGTGCCAGCACAAGTTTGTTGGAATCCACATAATGTTTCTCGGCGGCGACAGCCTGCACGACGGTAGGTTGGGCCTCCACCACTTGATCCAACTTTAATTGTGCCGCTTCTAGCTGCTGGTTTGCGGCTTTGAAGGATTTTTGTAGCTCGGCTGGGACAAATGCCTTCAGATGTTGATCACGCAGCTGAGCCTGTCTTTGTCTGCTCTCCTGATCGAGTTGCCTTTCGCGCCCTACTCGAACCTGATTGATGAGGCCCTTTTGATCATTGTTGAGCACATCTCCGGCTTTCACATTGGAAAGACCAGGGACCATATTCTGAAGGAGTACGGCTTGAGCTTCGTTGAGAGGAACATTGCGTTGGGCGATGCTTCTGAGTTCACTGAGATTTTTTTTGCGGACATCGAATGCCTTGTTTGCGATATCGACGTTGCGCTGAATGGCTTCATTCTTGGCGACTAGCTTGGAGTCCAGTTCAGCGCGGAGTTCTGCCACTTGCTCCGATGCCTGCTGTTGTTCCGCGATTGCGGCTGCCAGCTCTTCATTATCCGGCTTCAAAAGAGCCTGATCACGTGCCTGCTGCACCTCTGCTTTGTGCTCG
>JAPLUM010000218.1 GCA_026397605.1 Verrucomicrobiota bacterium
GCGCCATGATCAGAAGCCGCGAGTAGGTATTCGTGACATGGGCAGAGATCGTGGTGCTGGCATTGTCGCTCCAAAGAAACGTCCGCGTGGCAGACTTGTCCATCGACGCCCAGACGCTGTTCGCCGAGTTAGCGATGGAGACCAGCTTTGAAGCTACATCCGGGTCCATCGTGTCATAACCCGTGCCGATGATGATGCCCTTCCATTTTGCCCGCAGTGTATCGTATTCGTCAGCATGCAGAGCGGAAACGAATGAGAGAAGAATGGAGAAGACAAAAAGGCGAAGCATGTGGTCGGCATCGGTGTGGATGGATTCACCAGCCCAACGAGAATGCTTAAATTACAACGGTTTACCTCTGGGATGGAAGAACAAAACGTTATTTCATTCTGGGCCACAACGTTCAAGCGCTGGCACCGCTGGGGCGGGTGTGAGCGTTGAAAGGGGATGGCGGGTCAAGGTTACGGAGAGCATGGCCGACAGAGAAGCCCCAGCGGTTGTCCAGCCGCGCCTTGTTCGCCTTTGGTTGTCTGTGTATCGGTCTCATTACCATGTGTCCGAAACCTCTGCCATTCCGGTGAAGAAACCAAACTCTGGCTCGGGTGTGGTTAGCGTGGCGATTCGCTTGGCAACAAAATCGATTGGGTAAATCTCGTAACCCTTGATTGAGATGGCATAATCAGTTCCGTGCTCGTCAGTAACCATGTGCCAAGGCGCTGAATGCTTGTGACCTAATCGATTGCCGAAAACCGTGCCTAAGCCAAGGAGGATCAAATCCTGAGACGGCTTGTCGGTGCTGGAATCATCAACCCAAGCCTCATATACTGCGTCAAGATTGTCATAGATGGAGGCTTTGGCATCTACCCCGTAGTGCCCCATGATGTCCATGCCCATCTCCAGCCATGAATCAAGGTCGGCCTGTTCTTGGGCGTTTGGTGGTCGTGTGTTTCGTTCCATATCGGAGGGCGTGTATTTAGTTAGGCGAACAGTTTCTTATTCTGCACACTCATGCAGAGATATGACGCTATATGGCACAAGGGTAAAGGTTTTGGCAAGATTGAAGATCGCGAACATGAAAACGAGAGTGTAAAAGCGCTTAACCTTGATGATAGGTTGCAAAAACGTGTGTACGGCACCTCATATTAGATGATTCCTGCATGTCAATATTTCCAAGGTTTCTATTATGTTCCCCAATCCAGCAACAACTCACGCAGAGGCAGCTAAGCTAAAACTGGAGGATCAACATAAATCCGGTGATGAGAGTTTTGAGTTGAATATTGAGAGCATGAAACTGAAGTAATTCCGACCAAATCAAGTGCTCACCTTTCGAGTGAGTGAGACTATCTGCCAGGCATCTTTCCCCTTTTCAGACGAATCAGCGCCCCTGCCACCTACCCCGCCTCCCGAGGCGATTGCAGGAACTCGGGGAAGCGATGGGCGTTGAGCAACGCCGACCCTGGCTCGTGAGCGTGGCATCAGCCGGGAATCCATCGGCAGGATCAAAGGT
>JAPLUM010000191.1 GCA_026397605.1 Verrucomicrobiota bacterium
CTACTGCATGAAAAAGGCCAGCCTTTAGAAAGCACCGTCACCTTTGAGCATCAGGATAGCGCTGGCACTTGGCAACTCGACTGCGCACGCACCGTTCCTGAAATGCTCAGCGAGGTCTTCCGCCGGTCTTCCAATGAAGACTACACTCTGCTACTGCGCCTCACCGGAATCGACAGGATCAACATCCAGTTTCTCATCCCCGAGCGAGGCTTCCCGCACAGCGCTCTCATGCGTGGGTATGTCAAAGATCGACCCTGGGGCTACATTCGTGAGGAGCCACAGCGCATCCATCTTATCTCAGCTAGTGGCACAAAGAACAGCGTGATCCAGCATCAATGGAGCGGACGCTTTTATGCCGAGGAGCGCGGCGGCACCGTCATTGATGCGAAGACCGGCAATGTTACCTCAGCCCATGAACTCACCGATAGCCTTCGACGCCTACTTTTCCATGGTCAGATCCCCGAAGCCGAGCGTTTCAAGCTCACCTCAGAGCACGTCCAGACACTCCTGCATGGCAGCACTGGCTTTACCGGGCTTGAGACAAAAAATCCAGACTCTGGCCCCAGTTCGTGGTCACCGAAGATGCAGTCCCGCTTTCCTAAAGCTCGCTTTTATCACAAATGTGGTGTCATCAGCGATCACGCCATGGATCTGGCCTGCCTAGATGACCGAGGCAACGGCGGCCCCTGCTGCCTCTGGTTACTCGCCGTCAAAGCTGGCCACGCCACGAAACCAATCCATGGCGAAAAGTGCGTCAGTCAGATGGCCGACGCCGTCGCAGAATGGTTGAAATAGCGAGCCTCTTGTAAGACCTCGCAGTCTGGTCTCGCATGCGGGACGCCTACATCGCGGCTCGCAGGCTCGTTCGCCAGAACGAGAAGGACGTGGGTGTTTCAAGTAGCTCTAACGGTGACTTAAATCACCCGATCATTACCGCCATCCACTGGAATCTGAGCTCCGGTGACTTTGGAGAAAAGCGGACCGGCCATGGCGCTGACCATGTTACCGATATCCTTACTCTTGATCTCCACCTTCATGAGGTTCTTGGTTTTGTACTCCTCCACCGTCATGCCGTAGCGATCCGCACTCTTTTGCAGAGCTTCAGGGGTCCACAGCTTGGTATCAAAGACGGCATCAGGATGCACGATATTTACCCGCACGCGATTCGGAGCCAGCTCCATAGCCGCCACACGGCAAAGCTGGGTCAGCGCAGCCTTACTGCACGAGTAGGCACTAGCGCCAGGGCCAGGAGCCTTGAAATTACGGCTACCGACAAAGATGATGCTGGCATCACAGCCCACCTTCACGAAGGGCACCACCTTATTCATGAGCTTCTGGTGGCTGGTCCGATTGATGGAGATCGTGCGATCCCAATCCGTCTGCGCCATGACATCCAGATAGTCGTTCTTCGGGAAAATGCCTGCATTACTCACCACAATGTCGATCCCGCCAAACTCACGAACGACGAACTCGATGGCATCCTGCACGGGCTTATCCTCCGTGAGATTCACCACCATGCCGATCCCACCGATCTTCTTCATGATGTCGGGGATCTCTTTGTCGATGTCTAATCCCACGACCTGGGCACCTTGTTCAGCCAAGCTTTCCGCAATGGCAAAACCAATACCAGCAGCGCAACCTGTCACCAGAGCTACCTTGCCCTGATGAATCTTACGCGCAGGTCCTTTGCGAAGCTTTGCCTGCTCGAGATCCCAATACTCGATCTCAAAAATATCCTTCTCGCCCAAAGGCTGCCAGCCACCGACTGCCTCCGCCAATTGCACTGTGGCCAGCGTCGAGGCAGCAATGTCAGCGACGATGTTGGCATCTTTGACAGTATCGCCAAAGCTCACCACGCCTTGGTTTGGCCAAATAGCGAAACGTGGGGCAGCATCTAGCATGGTTTGACCACTCGCGTTCCGCTGGAAGTAAGCTGCGTAATCATCGGCAAATGCCTGCAAGCTTGCAGCGACATCTTCACCGATGAAAGCAGGTGCACGCTTGGTGCGGATGCTGTGATCTGGAGTCAGCGGCCCCCGAGTGCCAAAGTTGGCCACAGCCGGTAAATTGGCATAGCCCACAGCTTCAGCACTAGCATTCAAGCGAGCGATCTGGGGGACCCCACGCACTTTGGAGACCGCTTGACGGAGCTTTGCCAAAGCCAAAAGATCGGTGCTAGCTTCACCCTTGGCCGAGGGTGCCTGGGCAGATTTTTTGGCCAGATACTCCTCGGCCATCGTCACCATCTCGATGTGCAGCTCATAGCTTTTTTTAGCATCATCATCAAAGGTGAACAGACCGTGCTTGAGGAGCACCATGCCCTGAATGCCCTCTGCCCGCAGATCCCGACCAGAGATCAGATCAGCGATTGTCTTGGCCAAAATAAAGCCCGGCATCACATACGGCACCACAATCACTCGCTGGCCATAAACCTCCGCCACTCGCGCAGCGCCATCCGCATTGCAGGTCAGGGCCGAAATGGCATTCGCGTGGCTATGATCCACGAATCGGAAAGGCAAAATTGCATGCAGGATCGCCTCGATGCTGGCCGCCGGGGCATTCGGATTGGTCATCGCTGCGCGCTGTTGCAGGACCATGTCCTCATCACTCATGCTGGGCAGCTTGGACATCTTGACCAGAGCCTCCATTCTCACTGGCGAAAAACCCGCACGCTCGATCGTGCCGAGATCCCAACCGCTGCCCTTCACATAACAGAGGGACACGTCATCGCCGAAAAAGTCTTTTTCGGTGATCTTGACGGAGGTGTTACCGCCCCCATGCAAGACCAGCGCTGGATCACGTCCCAACAGGCGGGAAGTATAAACACGTTGTCCGAGTAAGTCGGTTCCGAAAGTGGCGGCTT
>JAPLUM010000474.1 GCA_026397605.1 Verrucomicrobiota bacterium
ACTGGCGGCAACGAAAACTTCGCCATCATCCGCAGCAAGGGAGACCAAGCCCTCTTCGGCAAGACCACGCAGGCCATGAAGGCGCACTGGCAAGTGCCGGACACTCGGCCTCTCGCTGACTTCGCTCCCACCATCATCCTCAAGGCCAAGGACTTCGCCACCGAGATCACCATCTTCAACTCCCGCGAACACAAGCTCGCCAGCGAGACCGCCATCTCCCGCGAGCACGTTACCAACAACGAAGCCGTCCGCAGGACGCTGATCGAACGAGGCATCCGCCCGGAGTCCCTGCCAGCCGCCGAAGACGTGAAGAAGGTCGAGCGCCGACTCACCTCGGAGGAAAAGAAGGCGCTAAAAAAACCTGATGGCCTCAGCAAGTCCAAGAAAAAGGTATGAACAAAGAACTCGAAGCCACCATCACCGCCAACGTCGTCAGCATCCTCGAATCATGAAAAAGTCAGCCCAAGCCAATCGCAAAACCGTCAGCCCGCCCCTCCGCATCCTTTTGGGTGTGACGGACTACACACTCAAGGTTTACGCAGGAATGTCAGATGCGCCGGCACCGCAAAGGGACATCAAATACGCCACCGGCGTCATCACGGTCCAAGGCACTAGCAAACCGGCAGGGTGGGAGTTTTGGATCTATGTGTTTCCGAATGGAACCAAGGGGCTTAAAGCGTTTCTGCACGAGACCTCGAAAAGGGTCGAAATGGACATTCACCAGAGCCAGGCAGCCTCAGTGATGACACTGCTGTCGGGTTCCAAGGCAGCTTATGCCGTGTATGACACGGACAAGAACGGGAATATTTATGCCGATGTGGAGGCAGAGTTCAGGCGGCCAGCACCATCCACCACTGTTAGGAAGAAAATCAAAGCGTAAGCGCCATGGAATCCGAAACCCTCAACGCCCAGGCTCGTGAGCTGGAGCAAACCATCGCCCTCAACGTGGCGAAGATTCTGGAGGCATGACAACGGCACAGGACTGGCAACGAAAGCCCTTGGGGGAAGTCGCAGACTTATGTCTGGGGAAAATGCTGGATCAGAACAAGAATAAAGGGGATCTGTTTCCTTATCTCGCGAACGTCAACGTGCGCTGGGGTGAATTCTCGTTGGATGGACTCAGAACCATGCGTTTTGAGTCCAAGGAGAAGGAACGGTATGGACTCAAGTTCGGTGACATCGTCATGTGTGAAGGTGGTGAGCCAGGCCGTTGTGCGATCTGGAAGGACCAAGTGCCTGGAATGATGATTCAAAAGGCTCTTCACCGAATCAGACCGAGCGCGGTCTTGGACTATCGCTTCGTGTATTACAACCTGCTGTCTATTGGCCAGTCGAAGGGGTTTGACCAATTCTTCACGGGTGCCACGATCAAACATTTACCACTCGAAAAGTTGGCGAAGGTCGAAGTCACCATTCCCCCGCTCCCTGTCCAACGCCGCATCGCGGGCATCCTGTCGGCCTACGACGAGCTGATCGAGAACAGCCAGCGGCGCATCCGGCTGCTGGAGGACATGGCCCGCGCCCTCTACCGCGAGTGGTTCGTCCACTTCCGCTTCCCTGGCCACGACTCCGTCCCCCGCCTCCCCTCCGCCCTCGGCGACATCCCGCAGGGATGGGAGGTGAAGAAGCTGGGTGACATCGCGGAAGAGATGCGACGCAATGTGCCCAAGGGTGAACTCGACGAGCCACAGCCCTATGTCGGCCTCGAACACATACCGCGCCGTTCGTTGCCGTTGGACGCATGGGAGACGACCACTGATCTCGGCTCGAACAAACTGGAGTTCAAAAAAGGCGAAGTCTTGTTCGGAAAGATTAGGCCCTACTTCCACAAAGTCAGCGTGGCTCCCTTCGATGGTTTGTGCTCCGCTGACACCATCGTCATCCGCGCGCGCAGACCCGAGCATTACGCTGTCGTTGTCTCCTGCGTTTCCAGTGATGAATTCGTGGCACATGCCACGGCCACGTCGAACGGATCAAAGATGCCCCGCGCCAACTGGTCCGTCTTGAAAGACTATCCTGTGATCATTCCACCTTCGGCACTTGGCGAGCGTTTCGCGGGCGTCGTGCAGTCGTCTATTCTGCAAATGCAGACACTTGTTTTCCAAATCCAAAACCTCCGCCGGACACGCGACCTGCTGTTGCCGCGCCTGCTGTCGGGGCAGGTAGCGCTGGATTCGTCGATCAATTCAACCCATGATGCCGCATGATGACTCTCGACGAACTTAACGCGCTACTGAATGCCCGCTCTGAGAGCGAGCATGTGGAATTCAAGGAGGCGAAGCAACGGTTCGACTTTGAGAAGCTGGTGGCCTACTGCGTGGCGCTGGCAAATGAGGGGGGAGGACGAATGGTGCTGGGGGTTACTGATTTACCACCGCGCCAAGTCGTGGGCACGGCAGCCTTTGATGTGCCGGAGCGGACTGTGAATGGCATTTATGAGCGCATCCACATGAAGATCACCTGGGAGGAACTGGCACACCCGCATGGCCGTGTGCTAGTGTTTCATGTTCCGCCGAGGCCGATCGGTCATCCGGTGCATTACGATGGTCGCTACTGGATGCGGGCGGGATCAGACCTGGCACCGATGTCACCCGATCAAATCAAGAGAATCGTTGCCGAGGGTGAGCCGGAGTTTGTGGATCAGGCGGCGAAATCTGGCCTGAGCGAGGAGGAGGTAGTCACGCTGCTGGATGTGCAGAGCTACTATGATCTGCGAAAGCGCCCGCTGCCCTCCACCCGCCGCGAGGTGCTGGACACCTTCGTGAGCAAAGGGTTCATGCGCCAGGACGGCGGAAGTTACATCATCACCAACATGGGCGCGCTGCTCTTTGCAAAGAAGCTCGGTGACTTTGATTCAGTGAGCCGCAAGGGGGTTCGGGTCATCGTCTATGACGGGGTCTCGAAGCTCAAGGTGAAGGATGGCAAAGATTTGACCGGCCAGAAGGGCTATGCGGCAGGCTTTGAAGCCCTGATCGACTACATCGACGGTCTGCTGCCAGCTAGCGAGGAGATCGCGGCCGCTCTGCGCACCACCACACACGCTTACCCGAAGAAGGTGATTCGAGAGATCGTGGGTAATGCCATCGTGCACCAGGACCTCACGGAGAAGGGCACAGGTATCACGGTGGAAATTTATGAGGACCGGATCGAGGTGACAAACCCCGGACTGCCTATCTTGCCGGTAGATCGGTTTATCGACGAGAACCAGTCGCGGAACGAACGCTTTGCCGATGCCCTGCGCCAACTGAACATCTGTGAGGAACGCGGGCACGGGATGGATGCGGTGGTGTCTGAGATCGAGGTGCATCAACTTCCGCCGTATCAGTGCCGCCTGGGCACAAGGCACACCACGGTGGTGCTTTCCCGCTACAAGCAGCTCAAGGACCTGACGCCGGATGAGCGCATCTATGCGGTCTATCAGCACTGCTGCCTCCGTTTTGTGACGAACCAGATCACGAACAATGAGTCCCTTCGGGCACGGTTTAAGATCGAAAAACAGAACTCGGCCACTGCTTCGCGCCTGCTGGCTGAGGCGGTCGAAGCCGGCAAAATCCGCCCTGGTGATCCCAATGCGGCCAACAAACTGATGCGCTATGTTCCTTATTGGGCTTAAAACTTCTAGGAACCTAGCCCCATCGCCCCCAACAGAGGCGCACGCCTGCGACAGGCAAGATTTGTTTGATGGGTATTTGATGGAAGACCCGTTTCCTAGCTTCTCCAGCCTCTCAAAACTGATAATAAGCCGTTCTTTTCCAGTATGGCGGCGTCTTGTGGCCAAAAAACTTCTTTGATGGGTATTTGATCGCCATGTCCCACGCCTACTCCGAAGACCAACTCGTCGAGCAGCCCGCCATCGGGTTGTTTGATGACCTTGGCTGGGAGACGGTGTCGGCTGCGGAGGAAACCTTTGGTGTCAGCGGAACGCTCGGACGAATGACGAAAATGGAAGCGGTCCTCAGCGGAAGAATGAGGGCGGCTTTGGAGAAACTGAATCCCACCCTGCCACCGGAGGCGATCACGTCGGCCATCGACGAGCTGACGCGGAACCGCTCGGCGATGAGCATTGTGGCTGCAAACAGGGAGTTTCACACTTTGCTGAAGGAAGGGGTTCGTGTGAAAGTGGCCGATTCGTTGCCACAACCCTCACCCCAGCCCTCTCCCAAAGGGCGAGGGGGCCAGAGAATCGAGCGGGTACGGGTGATCGACTGGGAGAACCCGGCGGCGAATGATTTCCTGCTGGTGAGCCAGATGTCCATCCAAGGACCGCTTTACCTGCGGCGGCCGGATTTGATCGGCTTTGTCAACGGGCTGCCGCTGGTGGTGGTGGAGCTGAAGAAGCCGGGCGTGCCCGCGCAACAGGCTTTCACGGACAACCTGACCTGCTACAAGGCGGACATCCCGGCGCTGTTCTGGGGCAATGCGCTCATGATCGCCAGCAATGGCACGGACAGCCGCGTGGGATCGCTGACGGCGGACTGGGAGCGGTTCTTTGAGTGGAAGCGTATCGCGAGCGAAAACGAGCCGCGCCGGGTGTCCCTGGAGGTGATGATTCGCGGCACCTGCGACAAGACGCGCCTGCTGGACCTGGTGGAGAATTTCATTCTCTTCTCCGAGCACAAAGCCGGGCTGGTCAAGATCGTGGGGCAGAACCATCAGTTCCTCGGCGTGAACAACGCCATCGCCGCCAGCCTGAAGGCCCGCACGGAAGGCCACGGACGCGGCGGGGTCTTCTGGCAGACACAGGGCAGCGGCAAGAGCTTCTCCATGGTCTTCTACTCGCAGAAAATCCTGCGCACCGTGCCGGGCGACTGGACTTTTGTCATCGTGACGGACCGCGTGGAACTGGACGAGCAGATCGCCACGACCTTCAAAGCCTGTGGTGCCGTGAGCGAGGCCGAGGGCGAAATCTGCCACGCCAGCAGCGGCGGACATCTGCGGGAGCTGCTGCGCGGGAATCATCGCTACGTCTTCACGCTGGTGCATAAGTTCCAAACCAACGAGGTGCTCACGGATCGGCGGGACGTGATCGTTTTGACCGATGAAGCGCACCGCAGCCAGTATGACACGCTGGCGCTCAACATGCGGGCCGCGCTACCAAACGCGACCTTTGTGGCCTTCACCGGCACGCCACTGATCGCAGGCGAGGAACGGACGCGGGAGGTCTTTGGCGACTACGTCTCCATCTACGACTTCCAGCAGAGCGTGGAGGACGGCGCGACGGTGCCGCTCTTCTACGAGAACCGCACGCCGGAGTTACACCTCGACAATCCCGACCTGAACGAGGACATCTACGCACTGATCGAAGAAGCGGAGCTGAGCAGCGAGGGCGAGGAGAAGCTGCAAAAGGAACTGGGCAAGCAATACCACCTGATCACCCGCGATGACCGACTGGAGACCGTGGCGAAGGACATCGTGACCCATTTCCTCGGCCGTGGCTTCCAAGGCAAGGCGATGGTGGTGAGCATCGACAAGGCTACCGCGCTGAAGATGCACGCGAAGGTGCAGAAGCACTGGATGGCGGAGAAGGAACGCGTAGCGGGTGAAATTGCCAAGCTGGATGCACTGAAGCGCCACCGTAGCGATGAGGAACTGACGACGCTGGCCGAACTCAAGGCGCGTCTCGAAGTGCTAACGACGACCGACATGGCGGTCATTGTTTCTGGAGAGCAGAACGAGATCGCCAAGATGGCCGCGAAGGGCATCGACATCGTGCCCCATCGCAAGCGGATGAACGAGGAGAAGCTGGACGAGAAGTTCAAAGATCCGAAGGATGACCTGAGCATCGCCTTTGTCTGCGCCATGTGGTTGACGGGCTTCGACGCGCCAAGCTGCTCGACGATCTATCTCGATAAGCCGATGCGGAATCACTCGCTGATGCAGACCATCGCCCGTGCGAACCGCGTCTTCCCCGGCAAGCAAAGCGGCTTGATCGTGGACTACGCCAACGTCTTCGCCTCACTGGAGAAGGCTCTGGCCATCTATGGAGCAGGCAAAGGCGGCAAGACGCCCGTGCGTGACAAGCAGGAACTGGTGGAGCAACTGCGCACTGCCTTAAAAGAGGCGGCGGAGTTTTGCGCGAAGCAGGGCGTGACCCTGACCGCCATCCATGAAGCGGCAGGCATGGAGAAGCTGCACCTTTTGAGCGAAGCAGTGAATGCACTGATCTCACCGGACGAACTGCGGAAGCAATTCCTGGCCCACGAGAAGCTCGTGCGGGCGCTCTACCAAGCCGTGAAGCCGGACAAGGCAGCGATTGAGTTCGCCCCGATGTGCTCGCTGCTCGCCACGATGGCCGATACGATCAAGACGCAGACCGGCGAAGGCGAGACGCCCGACATCACGCCGATCATGGGCAAGCTGAACGACCTGCTCGACGAGTCCATTGGTGCAGAAGGTTTCACCATTGCCGAAGGCCAGGCCGGAGCACGCCATGGCGTCATCGACCTCTCGAAGATCAACTTCGAGGCGCTGGCGAAGAAGTTCAAAGAGTCGAAGCAGAAGAACCTCGACATCGAGAAGCTGAAAGCTGCGATCCGCGCCACGCTGGACAAGATCGTCCACATGCACCGAGCCCTGCGGACGGACTATCAGCAGAAGTTCGAGGAACTCATCGCTGACTACAACGCCGGAAGCCTGAACATTGACCAGCTCTTCGCTGCTCTGCTGGAGCAGAGTCGGCAACTGAGCGAGGAACAGACACGCCATGTGCGGGAGAACCTGCTGCCTAGCGAACTCGTCATCTTCGACATCCTCACCCGTCCCGCCCCCGACCTCAGCGAC
>JAPLUM010000838.1 GCA_026397605.1 Verrucomicrobiota bacterium
CTTTTGAGGAAAGCTTCTCAGGTGACTTCAGGTAATGCAAAAAGTCACTGTCCGTGCTGAGGATCAGATGGGTGTCTGGCGTCATCACCAGTTTGTAGGCTTCCATGGTCTTGGTGAACTCAAAGAGCGCTGCAGCTTCGGGCGATTGATTGTAGGCTTTTGCATAGATCTCGGTCGCCTTGGCATCAGCCGTGCCTTCCACTTCTTGAACTTTGCGGTAGGCCTCAGATTGGATCTGTTTCAGATCACGTTCACGCTGACCCAGGATTTTAGCTGCTTCACCTGCGCCTTCGGATTTGAAGCGCTCGGCAATCTGAGTGCGCTCACTGACCATGCGCTGATAGATCGTCTGGCTCACTGCTGGGGTGTAATTGATGCGCTTAAAACGCAGATCCATGAGCTCAATGCCAAAGCCCTTCACTTTAGGCGCTGCACTGGCAAAGATCTCCTTTTCGAGTTCTGCTCGGCCGCGGGTGATTGGCGATAAAATGCCGATTCGTGCATCTGCGATGGAGGCTCCGGCATTGGCCTCTTTTTCCACTTTGCGATCTTTCGTGGTGCGGATGGCCTCAATGAAATCATGCCGAGCGATCACGTTACGCGTTTCACTGCCGAGCACGTCAGTCAGCCGAGATAGGGCACTGCGCTCATCCCGCAGGTTTTCAAAAAAGGCCCGAGGCTCTATAATCCGCCAGCGGGCAAAGCTATCGACCACGATATACACTTTATCTTTGGTGGGCATGTTTGCTGGTGGTCCATCCCATTCAAGGACGCGTTTATCAAAGCGATTCACGTTTTGGATAAAAGGTGTTTTGAAGTGCAGGCCGGCATCAGAAATCGTTTCACCCACAGGTTTGCCGAACTGGGTGATGATGACCTGCTCCGTCTCGCCGACGGTGTAAAGACTGGCACTGGCCAAGATATAGAGGGCGAAGCCTGCCATAAGGATGAGGAGTGAGAGACCAGATTTCATCGTGCGCTTTTCGTGGAGGTTGGGGCTGTCGTTGCCGAGTTTTGTTTCATATTCATCATGGGCAGAAATTGAGGCACTTTTTCATCAATGATGATCTTGCCGGGGATGTTCGGCAGGACTTCGCTGAGCGTTTCTAGGTAAATGCGTTTCTTCGTCACTTCTGGAGCTTTCTGGTATTCAGTGAGAAGTGCCTTAAACCGTGTCGCGTCGCCTTCGGCTTCGTTGACTCGCTGAGTGGCATAGCCTTCGGCTTGGCTGAGGCTTTGTTCCGCCATACCCCGAGCCTCAGGGATGACTCGATTGTACTCGCCGTTGGCCTGATTGATGGAGGATTCCTTCTCTTGCTGAGCACGGTTCACTTCATCAAAACTGTCTTTCACTTGCGTTGGAGGGTTCACGTTCCCAAGCTGTACCTGATCGATGTGAATACCCATGTTCAACGTGCCCGCGATGCCTTGCAGTCTTTCGAGAGCTTTTACCTCCATCTCCTGTCTGCCGACCGTTAGCACTTCGTCGATGGAGCGGTCACCGACCACCTCACGCATGACCGACTCTGAAATGTCTCGCAAGGTGGCCTGGGGTTCCAGGAAATTAAAGACATACATCCGAGCATCAGATATGTGGAACTGGACGACCCATTCGACGACGGCCGCATTCAGATCCCCCGTGACCATGTTTCTTTCCAGGTCCATGTCATCAGGATCTGGATTGTATTGGTAATCGTTTTGTGCGCCTCGGGTGCCATAGCCGAACTCAAGCTTTAACTGCCGGCGCACCTCGACAAAGGATACCTGATCCAGTCCGAAGGGTATTTTGAAATGCAGGCCAGGCTCTGTGGTGGTGAGATATTTCCCAAAGCGCTGGACGATAGCTACCGAGCTGGCAGGCACCTGGTAAAAACTAGAGAATGCGCCAACCACCGCGAGCAGGACAAGCACACCCACAAGGACACGCGCTGGATTCACGCGGAAATTCGCAGGGTCTGGAAAGGGCAGGTTATTGGATTGATTGATGGCCATGCTCTCCTGTAGCAGAGAAGAAGCAGCATTCCAAGAGCTTCCGGTGGATAGAATTCAACTAACTTTTAATAAGTAGCGAATAAGTAGCCACGCTCGCTGTTTAGGCTCGCTGTTTGATAGGGCAGATAGGGCAGATATGGCAGATTGATCAGATTTAATCAGCTCATCATCAATGATCAAGATTTCCGAATTCAAAATGGCTGGCTCGGCGTGTTTGCCTGATTCACTGCTTCAAAGACGTTTTTTAACCGCTAATGCACGCTTATTAGCGCTAATCTCAGAACCAGAAAACAAAGCTGCTGGGGTGTCTTTTATTAGCGTCTTTTAGGGATCATTAGCGGTTTAAATCTGATTGCCAACCCACTTAAAAATGAAGTCAGCCTTAAAACCGGAATGGCCAACCACGAAATACACGGAAAATGAGAGGCTTACCCAGAAGCATTGATTCACCAAAACAGTGAGCGCTCCATCGAGGATCAATGCCTTATTTTTCCGGTTATTGACTTCGCTGCGCTTGTCCGTCGGGCAGCCTTTCGGCTGTCGGTCTCGCTTTGCACGGCTCCGCGTATTCCGTGGTGACTCATTTCTAAATCTAGGTTCAGGAGTTTCTAGCCTGATCTATTCATGAAACTGAACTCAATGCGTGAAGTAGAACTCCTTGGCATTCATGAGGGCCCAGAAGACGTCTTCGAGGGCGGCTTGGCGCTGATCGGCGGCGTTGGCTAGGGTTTGCTGGATGGTGGTCCATTCTTTTTCGACGGGGGCCCGGCCAAAGACGCGCAGGTAGAGATCGGTGACGATTTCGTTGTCAGTCTTTTTCTCCTGAATCATGGTGGCCACGACTTTGCCCTGCTTGATACGATCATTGACGGCGTCTCCGTTCATGAGGTGGAGGGCTTGGGAAAGAGTAGGCTCCATCTTCACTTCGCAGGAGCAGACGGACTCGCGCTTGGCACGGCCAAAGGTGGTGAGGAAATAATTGCTCACGGCACCATCGGCGATCTGCACGGCACGGGCACCCAGGGGGAGGCCTTGGAACTTGTTGGGCGTGTCGGTGATCTGGGAGATGGCGTCTAGCAGGATCTCAGCACGGACACGACGGACTTGAGCGTGGGAGAAGTTCTTCTTATCGCCAGCATTGGTTTCATTGACTTTGGTGCTGCGCTGATAGGTCATGGAACTGCAGATGTCTTTCACCAGACGACGCATGTCATATTTGTATTCGGTGAGGTTCTTGGCCAGGGCCGTGAGTAGCTCTGGATTCGAAGGTGGATTGGAGACGCGCACGTCATCCACGGGATCGACGATGCCCAGCCCGAAGAAGTGTGCCCAGGTGATGTTGGCGATGTTTCGTGCAAAGAAGGGATTTTTTGGAGAGGCCATCCATTCAGCCAAAATTTTGCGACGATCTTCGCCAGGCTTAATTTCGGGGGTGTCTCCGCCGAGGAACTTGGGTTTCATGACGGCCTGAGTGAGGAAGTGCTTCGATTCACCACCTTTGCTGTTATAGATGATGACCTCCTGGGGATCGTCGGTGTTTTTGCGACCAATCTGGGAGAAGAAGGCTTTGAACCCATAGTAGTCATCCATGGTCCAGCGGTCGAAGGGATGATTGTGGCATTGGGCGCATTGGATGCGCATGCCCATGAAGACTTGAGCTACGTTTTCAGTGAGCTTGAGCTGGTCGAGCTCTGTTTGATAGAAATTGACCGCTGGACTGGAGACGGTGCCGCCAGTGGAAGAGAGGAGTTCTGTGACGATCTCATCAAGCGGGATGTTTTTGCCGATCCGCTCCGCCAGCCAGTTGTAGTAAAGCAGGGCGTTTTTGTAGAACGGCGGGGCGTTGTTGTTACCAGCGATACCAGAGCGGATTTGCAGGAGTTCGGCCCATTTCATGACCCAGAGTTCGGTGAACTCTTTGCGCTGAGTCAGGGTGTCGATCAATGCTTCACGCTTCTTTGGATTGGCATCAGTGAGGAAGCTGCGGATGTCTGTGGGTTGCGGATAGACGCCGATGACGTCGATGTAAACGCGGCGGACATACTCTTCGTCCGTGCAGAGCCCACTGGGTAGGATGCGGAGCTTGTGGAGATTTTCATCGACTAGAGTGTCAATGTAATTGGCCTCGGCGAGTTTAGGCCGCTCGTATTGCAGCTTGGCTGGGATGACGAGGACTTGGGCAGTAACGCTATAGACATTAAAACGAGCCAGGGCAAAGGCGGCGCCACGCTCACCACTGGTGACGAGGCCTTCTTTGTTGATGGTCGCGGTCGGGTCGTTATTCGACATGAAAAGAGCCAGCTTGGTG
>JAPLUM010000725.1 GCA_026397605.1 Verrucomicrobiota bacterium
CATGCACGGCAGCGGCAGTGTGATAGCAAGAGCGGACAAGGCTGAATTTGTCGGCGATCTTCGCATGCATCGGCAGGATCTCGGAGATCTCGAAGGCATTGCTCTTCGTGCGGATCGGTTTGAAAGGACCGCGAATCTCACTCGGAGCATCCGGCTTCATGTCCCAGAGATCCTGCTGGCTCGGGGCACCAAGGTTAAAGATCATGATGCAGGCCTTGTTGCTCTTTTTGGCGTCCACCTTGCCCTCTGCCTTTAATTTGGCAAAACCCGGCATCGTGAGGCCGATGGCGCTCAAAGCACCAGCGGTGATGAAATCGCGGCGAGAAACACCATCACAGGTGGTGACGGCAGCTTTGTCGGTAAAGGTGAACATGGGCGTATGTGGTGAATTGTCTGAAAAGCTAAACGGGGTGAGAAGAGGATTTTGATTCAGAATTTAGAACCAAGTCTTCAGCTTTTGCCGCATTTCATTACTTATACGTTACACCAACGAATTGTTGAATGGACGATCCCGCTTTCTTGATTGCTGCTTTCAAACCCTAGGCAAACCCGCGTGGATCATGATTATAGATGCAGCAGGAGTTGCCAAAGCGGCACATCCGCAGCATTCATGAGGTCATGACTATTGAAGAAATCACTGCACGCATCTGTGCCTTTCGCGATGCACGCGACTGGCAGCAATTTCACAATCCCAAGGACATGGCCGTGGCCATTGCAGCGGAGGCCGGTGAACTGATGCAGCATTTTGTCTGGAAGACCCCTGAGCAGATCCCACAGGTGATAATCGACAAGCGCGCCGAACTCACCGATGAGATCGCTGACGTGGCCATCTTGCTTTTTGAGCTCGCCCATAATCTAGACATCCCCCTCACCGAGGCCATGCAGGCAAAGCTAGATCGCAACGAGAAGCGTTATCCAGCGGATAAGGCACGAGGCAATAATCTAAAATACAATGAGCTCGGAGCCTGAGTCTAGCCCTGCGCCAGTCCACAAACGACGCGTCCGCTACAGCGGCAAAAACCCACGTCGCTTTGATCAGAAATACAAAGAGCTCAATGCTGAGTTGTATCCCGATGAAGTGGCCAAGGTGCTGGCCTCAGGTAAAACGCCAGCAGGTCAGCATGTGCCGATCATGGTGAACGAAGTGCTAGAATGTCTGCGGACAGAAGCCGGTGATCAAGTCGTGGACTGCACACTCGGCTATGGTGGGCACAGCCGAGCTCTGTGGCAGGCATGTCAGCCTGCTGGGCATTTGCTAAGCTTGGATGTGGACCCAATCGAACTCGCACGCACGGAAGCAAGACTGCGCACGTCGGGTCTGAGTGAAGACTCATTCACCACACGACGCTGCAACTTTGCGGGCCTACCCAAAGCGTTAGCTGAGCAAGGTTGGCATGAGGGCGTGAATGTCATTTTTGCCGACCTTGGGTTATCTTCGATGCAGATCGATAATCCAGCGCGCGGCTTTACCTTCAAAGTAGATGGCCCTTTGGACATGCGCATGAATCCCGAGCGCGGTGTTTCGGCGGCCCAATGGCTGGCGGATGTTTCGGTGAGTAAACTGACCGAGTTACTCCAAGAAAACGCGGATGAGCCGAACGCCGCACTTTTGGCTGAAGTTCTGACAAAAAGAGTTTCTCAATCGCCCCTCAACTCCACGCGGGCGCTAGCAGAGGCAATCAAACAAGCTCTGCCTCCACGCACCAGCAGCGATGATGTCGATGCAACGGTGAGGCGAGTTTTTCAAGCCATCCGCATCGCTGTGAATGAAGAATTCAGTGCACTGGACAGTCTGATGCGTGCCATTCCAGTCGCCTTAAAAAGTGGCGGACGTGTGGCCATATTAACCTTTCACTCTGGCGAAGATCGCCGAGTTAAAAAAGCATTTCAGGAAGGCTTACGTTCCGGTGTCTTTTCTACCGTCTCAGATGAAGTCATTCGTGCTAGCATGGATGAACAACGTGCGAATCCACGCTCATCATCTGCCAAGCTTCGATGGGCGGTGAAAGCCTAGATTCATCCGAAGAATGGCGAAAGAACATTACGAGCTACTTTCAGCGCCTTGATGCGGCCTTCCAGGGTTTTACCAAAGGTGTCATCTTCGACTTCGATGCAAAGAGGTCCATCATAACCGATGCGCATCAGTTCAGCCATGTAGGCCGCCCAGTTGATGTCGCCATAGCCTGGAATACGCGGCTGATGCCAATTGAGAGGGAAATCAAAACGACCCACTTCGTTAAGCGCAGCATGGTTGATCTTCACATCTTTGGCGTGCAGATGAAAAAGCTTGGATTTGAATTCAGCCAATGAACTCAGTGGGTCCATGCCTTGCAGGATGAAGTGCGAAGGATCGTAATTCAGTCCGAAATTCGGTGAATCAATATCATTAAATGCTCTGCGCCAGATGGCCGGTGTAGTCATCAGGTTTTTGCCCCCTGGCCATTCATCACGCGTGAACGACATAGGACAATTTTCGATGCCGATTTTCACGTCATGCGCTTCCGCATATTCAATGATCGGCTTCCAGGTCTTCAGGAAACGTGGCCAGTTTTCATCCACCGTTTTTGTCCAGTCACGACCGACAAATCCATTGACGTTTTTTAAGCCTAGCAGAGGCGCGGCTTTGATCACCTTTTTAAAATGAGCAACCGCTTGGCGCGAAACTTCAGGATTTGGATCCAGCATATTGGGATAATACCCAAGAGCGCTGATCTCCACGCCTTGATCCTGACAGCGTGCCAGAATATCCTGTGCTAGGGTCTTGGTCAGTGAAGTCACATCGATATGAGTAACACCAGCGTATTTGCGCTCGGCCTGCCCAACGGGCCAACACATCACTTCGATGCAGTGAAAGCCTTCGTGGCGTGCAAAAGAGAGAACATTTTCGAAATCAAGTTCAGGTAGGATAGCGGTGACAAATCCGAGTTTCATAGGGTTCCTAGAAGGAGGTTTGATGATAGGTGGAATGAAGCCGTTCAACGTTAGACTTTGACCCAAGTCTTTGAACTGCTGCTTTGGAGAATGGCTTCACAGAGTTTGACCTCGTGGTGGCCATCTTCCGCATTGGCAAAAAGAGCGGGCGTTTTTTTACCGCTGGCGATGTGCTCATAGACGGCGCGGTAGTGCATCTTATGGGCGTCGCTAAAGCCTTCGGGATGACCTCCTGGGTAGTCGGTAAAGTTAGCCACGTCTTCCAGGAAGCCGGGAGTGCCACGTTGAAGAATTTGATTGGGTTCATCACGGCGGCCCACGAGGATCTCGTTGGGTTGCTGGAGATCCCACTGCACACTGCCCTTGGTTCCGTAAATGCCAAGACCAAGGCTGCATTTCCAGCCTGCGGCCACTTGCGAGATGCTTGCATTGGCATGCACTCCATTCACATAGCCGTGCTTGGCTTTGCCAAACTTTAAAAGCACACTGCCAAAGTCTTCAGTATCGACCTTGTAAGGAACCAAGGTCTTTGGATCGACTTTGGCAAAGGTTTTCACCTCGCCTTTCGGACGCAGACGCTCTTTGTGAAAGGTTTCAATATGGGCAAAGACGTTTGTCGCTTTGGCGCCGAGAATGAAGCTCACCGCATCGATCCAGTGCGTGCCGATGTCACCCACCGCACGCAGTTTGCCGCCTTCACTAGCGAGCACACGCCAGTTATAATCGGTCTGATGCAGGAGCCAGTCCTGGAAGAAATGTCCCTGCACATGGATGATTTCTCCGAGGTCTCCGCGCTCCACCATGGCACGCATTTGCAGCACCGCAGGGAAGAATCGGCACATGTAATTGACGGCAAAGACAGGTCCGTTTTTACCACCTTTTTTGACAGCAGCGACGACGAGGGCTGTCTCTGCCGTGGTCATGCCCAGAGGCTTTTCGCAAATGACATGCTTGCCCATTTCGAGGGCTTGTAGGCACTGCTCAACGTGTACTTTATTGGGTGATGTGATGTGCACAACATCGACATTCGGGCTGGCGTACATGGCTTCATGATCATAGTCGCCATAGGCTTCTGGGATGCCCCACATTTCTGCCGTTTGAATGGCGCTCTTGGATGATCCGCAAATGGCGGTGACTTGAATACCGAGACGTTTCAAAGCCTCGATATGCACTGGGCCGATAAAACCGGTGCCGATAATGCCTGCGCGGAGATGGTGAAGTGGAGTCATGAAGGAAGCTCTCCAGCTAGGATGAGATGTCGATGCAGGACAATGACGAATGCACTTTTTTATCGACGCATGAGGAACTCGTCCAAGTTCATGACGACATTGGCTACTGTCGTCCAAGCGGCGAGCTCTGCGATGTCGGCGTCTTTTGGCGTTGGACCGATGGGGTCGGTGGCCATTTGAATGGCTGAGGCCTGATCTTGTTTGTAGGACGCTAGACTTTCAGCGTGGAGTTTTATCAATGCGGCGCGCTCTTTGGCGCTGGGCTCGCGGGAGACGCAGAGGCGATACATGAGGCTGATTTTGTCAGCGGCATTCATCACTTGGCGGGCCATGGCTTGATGGGTCTCGATAAAGACGGGATCGTTGAGTGTCACGAAGGCTTGCAACGGGGTGTTGGTGCGACCTCGGCGAATCATGCAGACTTCACGATTGCCAGCATCAAAGGTGGCGAAGCTTGGGTAAGGGCTGTTGCGACGAATCTCGGTGTATAGACTGCGGCGGTGTTTGTCTTCTCCTTCACTGAGAGTCCAGTCATTACTGCGACCAAAGGCGGTGCTTAAGCCAATATTCGGAGCAATGGGGCGAACGCCTGGACCATACATTTTCGCGCTCATTAGACCACTCACCGCTAGAGCCTGATCACGCAGCAATTCGCCCGTGGGTCTGAAACGAGGTCCGCGCGCTAGCAGTCGATTGTCAGGATCACGCTCGGCGAGATCAGCAGAGGTGATCGATGTTTGGCGATAGGCACGGGTCATCACCATGAGTTTGATCATGTGTTTGATATCCCAACCGCTATCCATGAATTCTGCGGCGAGCCAATCAAGCAATTCAGGGTGAAAGGGCAGGTCTCCTTGACTGCCAAACTCTTCGCTGGTCCGCACAATGCCAACGCCAAAAAGGGTTTCCCACAAACGATTCACTTGGACTCGTGCTGTGAGAGGATTGTCACGATTCACGAGCCATTTAGCCATGGTGAGTCGGTTCTTGGGGGCGTCTTTAGGCAAGGGATGGAAAACCGCAGGTGTGGCTTCTTTCACTTCATCACCGAGCGCCTGCCAGTTGCCGCGAAGTTGTACTTTCGTGACTCGGCGCTGTTTGGAATCAAGATCACGCATGATCGGCACGGTGACAGGTTTGATGGCAGCAAGTTCTTGGTTCGCAGCCGCAAGGCGCTTGCGCTCAGGAGCGGACTCCTTGGCGATGTTTCGCAGATAGTAGTCGGTGACGAGTTTTTGCTGGTCTGTTGTGCGTTTGGACGATGTGAGAGCCGCAATGACATTCGAAGGTGTTTTCGCCGCCTGCTGCACGCGGGCATCACCGCTGACGCTGAGGCGGAAGTTGCCGAGTGTGTGCCGCTTGTGCTCGCTCTTCTGGTCCAATGTGACTCGTAGCATCGCTCCTGTAGGCACGGCGATGGGTGAACTGGTCAAAAGGGTTAGCGTGTGCGGTTTGTCGTGAGCTCCGCCGACGGCCCAGCCCTTGCTTTTCGGCGATAGGAAGTTTGACGCCTCAAAACCGCTCTGTTCAAAATCCGCCAAGGCGGCGGTGAAGCTTATCGACACTGGGCCGGCAGTTGCAAAGGCCCTATCTTTTTCGGGCGCAGGCGTGGGGCCGCTCTTCCACAGAGTCTGCCGCTTTTCATCAAGCAGTAGGACCTGAAAGCCGTCTAGTCGGCTGCGCACAGCTCCGTCTGTGCGGTTCCACACCACGATGCGCTCGACGGGCACCGTCGTTTCCAAACGCACTTCCCAATA
The DNA here is from genome assembly GCA_026397605.1 of Verrucomicrobiota bacterium. Lineage (GTDB taxonomy): Bacteria > Verrucomicrobiota > Verrucomicrobiia > Verrucomicrobiales > Verrucomicrobiaceae > Prosthecobacter. The sequence continues at coordinate 5,918 of JAPLUM010000725.1, forward strand.
GGTCACTGTGTCCTCACCGCCTGTATGAGCCACGCTACCTTTTTGATAATCGCCGTCTGTGTTGTTGTCGATGGCGCGGCGAGCCACGGCACTCGTATAGGTACTACTTTGGCTGGCCTTTCCGGCTGGCGCGATGTTTTTGCCGTTGCTGAAAACTTGCACCTCAGCCAGTTGCAGCATCTTTTTCGCACCTGGAAGCTCCACGCGAACAATTCTGGCCAGCGGAGCCGCTTTCAAATCCGACGGCACGACTTCAGCTTTGAGGCCGGTGAGCACAAAATTGCCGAACCCGGCCTGCGGAGCTGTTTCGAGCCTGATAGCACTCAGTTTATCGCCCGTGAGGGGTAGTTCGACCGTGTAGCTCGCGGTGTCTTTGTTCTTTGCAATCAAGACTCGACCATCGTTTTCGATCTTCGCATCGCTTTCGCCCATTTTGGAAGGCTTCGGACTCTGCCAGCCCAAATCACGCGCAAAACCGCGATCCCAGGCTTCGAGACCTGCGAGCCACTTTGCATCCGGTTGAGTGAATTTCGATTCCAGGGCAGCGATCTCGGCCTTGAGCGACTCACGCTGTTTTTTTAGGTCTAGCGTGTCGAAGGCATGATAAGGAGCTTCGTCCTTTTTGTCCGCATCGGCGCTTTGATTGAGGAAGGCGTAGAACTGAAAGTATTCATTGATCGTGAGCGGATCGTATTTGTGCGTGTGACATTGAGCACAGGCCATGGTCGTGCCCATCCACACGGCAAAGGTGGTATTCACTCGATCAATCACCGCTGCATTGCGAAACTCTTCGTCATCTGTGCCGCCTTCGTTTTGTGTCATCGTATTGCGATGAAACGCGGTAGCGATGAGTTGATCATCGGTTGGATTAGGCAACAGGTCCCCCGCGAGCTGCTCGATGGTGAATTGATCAAAGCGCGTGTTGGAGTTTAGAGCGCGAATGACCCAATCACGATAGGCCCAGATCTCACGCGGTTGATCACTCGGGTAGCCTGAGCTGTCTGCATAGCGTGCAAGGTCTAGCCACTGAGAGGCCCAGTGTTCTCCAAAGGTTGGTTTGGCTAGGAAGTGATCGACGAGTTCAGCGTAAGTTTTGAGTGATAAGTTCTGAGTGTTTAAGTCGGGTCGAAATCGTGCAAGCTCATCCAGCGTGGGAGGCAAGCCGGTAAGATCGAGGGCGACACGCCGAACCAAGACGGCAGCATCAGCTTCCGGTGAAAAGGTGAGCTTTTCTTTGCCTAGCCGCTGCCCCAAAAAAGCATCAATGGGCGTGATGTCCTCGGACTTCCCACTGGGCTCCAGCACTGGCACCGCTGCGCGCTTCACCACCTCATAACTCCAATGCTTCCCCCACGGTGCGCCTTGTTTGATCCATTGCTTCAATAAAGCGATCTGAGCCGCTGAGATCGTTTTGTGTTGCTTGGGTGGCGGCATGATCTCGTCTGGATCTGTCGTCAGGATGCGCTGGATCAGCGCACTCTTTTCTGGTTCACCAGGAACCACCGCAACGACGCCCTCGTTGTCAGCCTTAGCGGAGGCCTCATCATCGAGGCGCAGTCCAGCTTCACGTTTTTTTTCATCGGGACCATGACAGAAAAAACAGTTCTCTGACAGGATCGGCCGGATCTCACGAGAGAAATCAACGGCCTTGGCAAAACCAGATAGAGAGAGGAAAAGGACTAGAGCGTGACGCATGGCTTAATGAGGAGCTTACAATACGAGTTCGCTAGGCGCATTCTGACAAGGCAAAACGGGAGAGGCTAGCGGCTAACCCTGGATTGTGCGTATCCGTAGCTATGATACGCAAGCTCCCTGGGCTGAGAGAAAGCGTCCTGGACCTGAGTGTAGGCTTCCTGCGCAGGCTGCACGGCTAGAGATGCCACTCTGATTGAGTTTGGCAATTTTGAAAGATACTTGGCTTGGTTGGCCTCGAATTTCTTGATGTAGGGTTTGCAGCAGAGTTTGGTCTCTTGGCCGTTGTAAATCTTGGTGATCGGCTTGCCCATGCTGCAACACTCCCTGCTCCAACACCAAGTCCTATATGGGGTACACACCTCATTTCATCTTCCCGGTTCCAGTCCCAGCCTTCCCACATGAAACCCACACACCTCAAGAAAGCATTGCTTCTCCCCACCGTTCTCCTCACCCTATCGCTGATCTCCTGCGTGGATCCGTCGTATTCCGGAGGATACAACAGCAATAGCAGCGGCCCCAGCTACGCCAGCACTGGCTTCAACACCTACACCACGCTGCCAACGAACTACTCTGGCAACGCCTACTTGGTCGGCGGCCGCTACTACTCGGGCGGCCAGTATCAAACCGGCAACTACAGCTATCAGGGCCGCTCCTACCCCAACCGTTACCATTACAACGGCCAGTACTACTACGGCGGCAACCATCGCTCCTATGGCAGTACCGTTGCGTTGCGGAACAACGGCTACATCCAGCAGACCAACGGCTTCAACACGTACACCACGCTGCCAACGAACTACTCTGGCAACGCCTACCTGCTCGACGGTCGCTACTACTCGGGCGGCCAGTACCAAACCGGCAACTACAGCTATCAGGGCCGCTCCTACCCCAACCGTTACAATTACAACGGCCAGTACTACTACGGCGGCGACCATCGCGCCTATGGCAGTACCATTGGGTTGCAGAACAACGGCTATATCCAGCAGTCACGCTACTAGGCTTCGAGTCTGAATAATTCAACCCATTTGCCCTTGCAACTAGGCTGATCAAGCCACGGCGTTTCTTGGGTCCATGATTGGCACACTACCCCGAATGGCACTCCGTTAAGGCGGGGTGCCATTCGTTTTGGGGCCCTTGCATCTGCGAGTCTTGCCGCGCTCAGAGCTTCTTGAGGACAGATCATGAACTGACCGCCCCACAAGCGAGTGCCATGGGGTGTAACCCCGCCCTTGCTGGATGGCGGCCTACTTGAGCTTCGACAGATACTTGGCCGGGTTGGCGTCGAACTTCTTGATGCAGGGCTTGCAGCAAAGTTTGATCTCTTGGCCGTTGTAAACCTTGGTGATCGGCTTGCCCATGCTGCCGAGGTCGTTGTCGGTAACGAGGCAGGTTTTGAGCGGATAGGCGGCGGGGGCGGCGGAGACAAGGCTGGTGCCAAGGACGAGACTTGAGAGGAGGGCGAATGTCAGTTTCATAAGGGTGTTGGTTTGAATGATGTGACCGCTGAATTCAGTCGGTCATCAGGTGCAACTCCGCCGCTGCGCCAACCCCTCGAACTATTTTCAAACTTCAGCAGGCCATGCGAGCGAGCGCTTCCTTCAACGCCTGCCGGGCGCGATAAATGCGCACTTCGACGGCTTTGGCCGAACAACCCAGCGTGGCGGCGATGTCGGCGTGGCTCATGTCTTCCACCGTGAAGAGCAGCAGCGCCTCACGCAGGTCGGCAGGCAATGCGGCGATGGCCTGGTTTACCAGCGTGGTCTTTTCATGCAGGATCGCCGCGGCATCGGGGGATAGCTGCGGATCAATCGGCTCGTGAATGAGTTTGCCCTGCTCATCCTCCATCGGCACGGTGGGGTGGCGGCCTTTCCAGCGGGCGTGGCTGCGGGCAAGATTCGCTGCGATGTGAAACAGGTAGGTCGAGAAGGCAGCGGTGGGCTTGTAGCTGTGGCGACTGGTGTAGAGGCGCACAAAGGTCTCCTGCGTGAGATCCATGGCGGTGGCGTGATCTCCCACCATGCGGAGGAGAAACGCGGCGACGCGCTCGCGCCAGCGGGCCATGAGCTCGTTCAAGGCCAGATCCTCGCCGCCAGCGATTCGCTGCATGAGCACTACATCAGCATCGTGGGTGAGGTCCATGCGGCGGTGGGGATCAGTGGCCGCTGTGCTTGGTGGCAGGTTCCATCTTCATGTCGATGACCTGCGGCAGCATGGCATCGAGATAGCTGCGTGCCTGCTCCGGTGAAAGGCAGGCCGCTGTCTGGTAAAGGTGGGTGAGCAGGGCCGTCTGGCATTCGACATGCAGCGCCGCCTGTTCTTGCAAGGCCGCTGTGAGTTCCGGCGAGACCTGAGTGCCGCCACTGACGAGCGTTTTGATTTTCTTCTGTGATGCCATCACCTTCAGGCACAGGTCTTCACAGGTCGGGCGATAGGCCAGATGCAGTTCGGAGACTTTGGCAAACTGCGCGTCTGTCAGTTTGAACTCATAGCGCAGCCATTCGAGTTCGGGCAGGAGTGAACGACCATCTTGCGGAGCCGCGTGCGTCATCACGACATCACAGCATGATCTTTGCGTGATGACGAAGCCTGCGATAGCCGCTAGCACCGCAGCGAGGATGATCCAGAGGCCACGTTTCATGGTTGAGTCGTGAACCGGGCTGCGATCAAGGGGTTGATGGAGGCAACATAAGCGCTGCGCATTGTGGCGTGATCGTTGTCAGGCGTGATCATGCGTCCGAGTCCAGATCCCAGGAGCAGCATGGCTGTCACCACAGCCAACGCAGGCGCGGGTTGTGCCACCCAGCGGAAGAGCGACTCGCTCCATTGCTGCCACTGGGCTGTCCATGACTGCTGTTCAGCGACGGCGATGCGCGCCCAGATCTCGCGCTGGAACGAGGAGGAAAACTCCGGCTTTGGGTGCGTCCGCCGGATCAGATCATGGAGTTCGTCGTCATTCATGGCAGTGGAAGCTTGGCGGATGATGGATGAAACACAACCCGCCAGATCATCCAATGCTGGCGGGTTGCGGGCTCGTGGAGCCATTACTTGCAGCAGCCCTTGGCTTTCACCGGAGCAGCATCCTTGGTCGCCGCCACATCCGTGTGGCAGCTCATGCCGGTGGTGGCAGGTGCGTCTTTATCAGCGGTGGGTGCAGGAGCCTTCGGCAGCTTGGCACAGCAGCTCATGCCGGCAGGTTTGTCAGCCGCTGGTGTAGCGGTATCGAGGGCGATGCTGGTGCCGATGCCTGCAAGGATGACAGCGGCGAGGAGGATGAGTTTCGTTTTCATGGTGGGTCTTTTTTGTTTTTGGTTATGCGCCATGTGAGGCGTTCATCCAGTGCAACTCCGCGCTGCCACGAACCCCTCTAAGTTTTTTTAAAAAATGGCGGACACCAGTAAGCCGCCAGGCTCCGCTCACTTTTAAGTCCACGCCCCCCGCCTCCAGCGGATTGCCTGGGTCCGGCTCCAGCACCACTCCGAGTCGCTGTGATTGGAAAAGTGTACTGCCCATGTCTGGTTCAGCCTGTGGGTTCATAGCTTCGCGCTTCTTAATCGCAGTGCATTCGAGATAACGGACACGGAACTTAGACTCATCGCGGCTCCGGCAAGCATGGGGCTGAGCAGAAGGCCGAAGAAGGGATAGAGCACGCCCGCCGCGACAGGAATGCCAAGCGCGTTGTAGAGAAAGGCGAAGAACAGGTTCTGCCGGATGTTACTCATCGTGGCGCGACTGAGGCGGATGGCTTTGGCGATGCCACGCAGGTCGCCTTTGACGAGCGTGATGCCCGCGCTTTGCATCGCCACATCGGTGCCGGTGCCCATCGCAATGCCCACCTCCGCTTCGCTGAGGGCGGGTGCGTCGTTGATGCCGTCGCCGGCCATCGCGACGTGTTTGCCTTCCTCTCGCAGCTTCTTCACATGGGCGACTTTCCCGGCGGGTTCGATCTCGGCTTCCACCGCGTCCAGACCGAGTTGCTTCGCCACCACAGCGGCGGTGCGGCGGTTGTCGCCGGTGAGCATGACGATCTTCAACCCAAGCGCTTGAAGATCGCGGATGGCTTCGGCGGTGGTGGATTTGATCGGGTCCGCGACGGCGAGGATGCCCGCTGGTTTGCCATCAATGGCGACAAACATCGCGGTCTTGCCTTCTTCCTGAAGTTTCACCGCTGAGGCTTCCAGCGCCTCCAGGCCGGTGACCTTTTCGTTCCGCAGGAAATCGGGTTTACCGATCATCACCACACGACCCGCGATGGTGCCGACAACACCACCCGCCGTGACGGAACGAAAGTCCTTCACCGCCTCGAGCACGACACCTCGCTCCTTTGCTCCGAGCACAATTGCAGCTGCCAGCGGGTGCTCGCTGTTCTGCTCTAACGAGGCCGCGAGACGCAGGAACTCCTTCGGATCAAAGCCGTCGCTGGGCATGACATCCATGAGCTTCGGTTTGCCCTGCGTGAGCGTGCCCGTCTTGTCCACGACCAGCGTGGTGATCTTCTCCAAGCGTTCCAATGCCTCAGCATTTTTCACCAGCACGCCTTCCTGCGCGCCACGTCCGACACCGACCATGATGGACATCGGCGTGGCCAAACCAAGCGCGCAGGGACAGGCGATGATGAGAACGGCAACCGCGTTGACGATGGCGTGCGCGAGCGCAGGCTCCGGCCCAAGCCACATCCACAGCACGAAGGTGAGCACCGAAACCGCCAGCACCACGGGCACGAAGATGCCCGCGACTTTGTCGGCGAGACCTTGAATGGGCGCGCGGCTGCGCTGCGCCTCAGCCACCATGTTGACGATTTGTCCGAGCAAGGTGTCGCTGCCCACGCGCTCGGCGCGCATGACGAAACTGCCGGGGCCGTTGACCGTGCCGCCTGTTACTTTGTCACCGACCTTCTTCTCTACTGGCAGTGGTTCGCCAGTGATCATGGACTCCTCCACATTGGAGTGACCTTCGACGACCTCGCCATCCACCGGCACCTTGTCACCCGGCACCACGCGCAACCAATCGCCGACTTTGACTTGATCGAGCGGGACTTCATGATCGCCGCCGTCAGCAACTTGCCGCGCTGTCGGCGGCGCGAGATTCAGCAACGCTTTGATGGCACTGCCGGTGCGACTGCGCGCGCGGAGTTCGAGCACTTGACCCAGCAAGACCAGCACGATAATGACAGCTGCCGCCTCGAAATAGATGCCCACCTTGCCGTGCATTTGCATCGACTCAGGAAACACCGAGGGCGCGAGCATGACCACCACGCTGAAAACATAAGCCGCGCCCACGCCCAGCATGATGAGCGTCCACATGTTGAAGTGCCGCGTGACCAACGAGCGCCAGCCGCGACGGAAAAACGGTGCGCCTGCCCACAACACGACGGGCGTGCTGAGGATGAACTGCATCCAGCGTGAAGCATCGCTCACGACCCATGAGGCATGAGCCATCGAAGGGATCACGTGCAGCATGGCCACGATGAAGACTGGCAGCGCGAGCACGCTGCTGATCCACATGCGCCGCGTCATGTCGCGCAGTTCACCATCGTCTTCCTCTGCTGACGCCGTACCTGCTTTGGGCACCAGAGACATACCGCACTTCGGGCAGTCACCGGGATGATCCTGCTCGATCTCCGGGTGCATCGGGCAGGTGTAGATTGTTTTCGCATCCGACTTCCACGCCTTATTGCGCTCCAGCGCCATGCCGCACTTCGGGCAGGCGCCGGGGTGATCCTGCCGCACCTCGGGGTGCATGGGGCAGGTATAGATGGCGCCGACAACGGCGGCTGCCGGGATGGCAGAGGCTGTCGCCATTGGAGTCG
>JAPLUM010000363.1 GCA_026397605.1 Verrucomicrobiota bacterium
AAACATCGGCCATTGCGACCAATTTCAAGTTGCCTTCGGGAACCGACAGTGCATTCGAGGCCGCTCCTGTGCCGCGACCTCCGCAGCCGACGAGGCCAATGCGCAGGGTTTCATTTGAATCAGCTTTTTGCTGTGCCCGTAATGAGGTAGCTGCGGTGATGATGGCTGCTGAACCTGTTGTTTGTGCAAAGTGGCGGCGGTTAAAGAGAGGCGTTGGTGACATAAGGATGAATGATTAAATCGCTGCGGTCAGGAGATACCTTTCAGGCGTCTCGGGACCGAATAAAAACAGGTTAGGTTAGAAAGCATTTGCCGGATTGTCGAAAATCCGATTAATTCTCCCTAATACATGACATATCACCTAGCACGCGACGGCCAACAATTGGGTACATTCACAGAATCTGAACTGAATCAAAAGTTCAGTGCTGGTCAGGTTCTCGGCACTGACTTGTGCTGGACAGAAGGAATGGCTAACTGGCAGCCTCTGAGCTCTGTCATCAATGGAGGTGCGGCATCGGTGGCTCCCATGAATCCTTACATGGCTCCGCGAGTGGATGTGAGCCGTCAGGCAAGCTTTTCTAGTGGTGTCGAATTGGCTTCAAGAGGCAATCGTTTAGTCGCTCAAATTTTAGATATGTTGGTTGGAATCGGTATTGCGATTCCTTTCTTCTTTTCGGCAATCACGATTGATCAAACTACTGGCGAATTTACTTCCGCTGGAATCATCGGATTCTCAATCAGTTGTATTCTATTCCTAGCGCTTTTGGGTTATACCATCTACCTGCTCAGCACCCAAGGACAGACTTTGGGGAAGAAATGGATGGGTGTGCGTATCGTGAATTATAGCGACAATGGTAGTGCAGGATTCGTTAAAGCTGTCTTGCTGAGACTTTTAGTTAATGGCATTATTGGTGTTATACCTTTCTATGGTCTCATCGATATCCTCTTCATCTTCTCAGATGATAAGCGCTGTCTTCATGACAAGATTGCTGGGACGCATGTGGTGAAGGCCTGATTCTTTCCTCACAAACGAACGCTGAGATTGTCATTTAAAATTGTCGCTTCATCTTGCGACTGTCTATGACTTGGACCTCACGCATTCTTCATCTTCTACTCGGCTGTATCTTCGTCTATGCCGGAGTGATGAAGACTGTGCAGCCTCTGGTCTTTTTGGATGATGTGCGTAGCTTTGCTCTGCTGCCTGATCCTTACGCCGCATTAGTGGCCATGTTCCTGCCTTGGCTGGAGATTTTTGCTGGCTTGGCGGTCGCCACTGGCTGTCTGCGAAAAGGTGGGCTGCTTGTTTTAATCAGCAGTCTTGTCGTTTTTCTTGTGGCTATTGGCATCGCTTGGATTCGCGGAACCGATATCCGCTGTGGTTGTTTTGGCGGGGATGTCGAGTCGAGCAGTTATCTGACTTTGATTGTGAGAGACGTATTGTTGCTCGGCCTAGCTTTGGCTTGTCATCTCTGGCGGCCCTCGGCACCTTATACCTCTGATCGACCAACGGCATGACACCTGAGCTAAAATTTCACTTCGCTTCTGACAACACCTCAGGGATCTGCCCTGAGGCCTGGCAGGCATTAGAAAAGGCCAACGAGGGCTACCACCCAAGCTATGGCGCCGACTCGATCACGGCTGAAGCATGCGAGACTTTTCGTCAGTTCTTTGAAGCCGATTGTGAGGTGTTTTTTGTTTTCAATGGCACCGCCGCCAATTCGCTTTCGTTAGCCACACTTTGTCAGAGCTATCACAGTGTGATTTGCAGTGATGTCGCCCATGTCGAGACAGATGAATGTGGTGCTCCAGAGTTCTTTTCCAATGGCAGTAAATTACTCAATGCGAAAAGTTCTTTGGGTAAACTTGATCCTGTGGATGTGGAGCGCCTGATCACTCACCGCACAGATCTGCACTATCCCAGACCCAAGGCGCTGAGTCTGACACAAACCACAGAGCTAGGAACAATCTATCGCCCAGGTGAGATCGCAGGTCTTTGTGATTTGGCTAAACGCCATGGGCTGAATGTTCATATGGACGGCGCGCGCTTTTTTAACGCTCTGGCTGGTGGCACAGCTTCTCCTGCGGACATCACTTGGCGGGCAGGAGTGGATGTGCTCTGCTGTGGTGGCACAAAGCTGGGTATGGCTGTGACGGAGGCTGTGGTGTTCTTTAATCGCGATCTCGCTCGTGACTTTGAGTATCGCTGCAAGCAGGCGGGTCAGCTATGTTCTAAAATGCGTTTTATCTCTGCGCAATGGTTGAGGATTCTGACGGACAATGTCTGGCAAACTCATGCTGCACGCGCCAATGGGCTAGCACGGGACTTGTCAGATGGTCTGGGCAAGCTCTCTGGGGTGCAGATACTCTATCCTGTAGATGCCAACGCAGTTTTTGCTCGACTTCCAGAGGTGATGAAGACTCAACTCAAGTCTAAGGGCTGGCAGTTTTACAGCTTCATTGGTGGTGGTTCACGCCTCGTCTGTTCTTGGGCCACGACGGCAGCTGATGTCCAGGCCTTCTTGGCCGACGCAGCTTCAGTCGCGGAAGCTGGCTGAGCGATTCTTATGCAGCGATCATTTCGCGAATGACTTCACTTTGGCGCTGCTGGCTGGCTTGATATTGAGCTAGCACGGCTTGGGATATGGCGTTGAGCGTGGCTAGCACATTGCGCCCGTCTTTGGCGTCTGCTTCAAAGCTGAGATGTGGCACGCCATGATTGTTCAGGAGAAATTCGAGGTATTCCACCGGTGCGGCATTGGGCAGGTCGCGCTTGTTGTATTGCAGCACGAGGGGCAGTCGGTCGATATCGCTGCCATTGAGACGGAGATTGGCTTCCAGTGACTGAAACGCGTGCACGTTGTCCCTCTGTCGATCCATTTGGCTGTCGGCGACGAAAACGACTCCGTCCGCCTGACGCAGGACGAGCTGCAGGGTGGCGTTGTATGTCACTTGTCCGGGAACGGTGTAGAGATGAAAGCTAATGCGGTAGCCGGGGATGGCGGAGCTTTCGACGGCCAGGAAGTCGAAGAACAAGGTGCGATCCTGAGCTGTGGAAAGGCTGACGAGATCACTACGACCTTGCGGATCAAGCTTGGCATGGATCTGACGCAGGTTTGAGGTTTTACCGCTGAGCGGTGTTCCACAATAGACGATCTTAAAGCGGATAGTCTTTTCCTGGTGATCTATGGCTGGCATCAGATGATCATGCGGGAGAGCTCGCGTGCGATCAAGGTAATCTTATCGCGTAATCCAAGGGTAGGCTCGGCATCATGGAGTACTCCAAGTATGGATCCCTCTGGGAAACAGAAGGTCATGAGGCGGTCTCCTGAATTCATGGTGAAGGTCTCTGCTCCTTCGATTCCGATGAGGGGTGCGAGGGTGCGCAAATGCTGAGCTAGGTCGGTGGCCTGTCTTTGGAACTCGCGGGCCTGGGGTTTGTGGGCACCGATGTGAGAAATGGATTGGGTGCCTTGAATGCAGACGCAGGCTGCGATGCCGGGTAATCCACAGGCCATCTCGACGACTTTTTGGGGCGTCAGTTCACTGTCGGTATCCAGCAGCGCACGCAGCAGGATCTGGTCTGGATCGGTGTCGTGCATTTGGACTCCTAGGTTCGAGTTGGTCGTGGTGTTTCTGGCGGACGGGGCCGCTTTGACTGCGGGTTGTCTGGCTGCTGTCTGGGCTTGCGGTGGTGCTGTGAACTCAGCCGCTTCATGGCGGGGTGGTGTAAACGCCGATTTGAAGGTGCGTTCCTGAGTGGCTTCTTGAGGGACGTCGATGACAGGTGATGGGTGTGCTCGATGTTCTGAGGCTGGGAAAGAATCAAGCGGGCCCGTGGCAGCTGCGACGGCAGCTTCGCCCCAGCTCTGTTCTAAACTTGGTTGGCGACCAAGTAGTTGATCGCTCGTAAAGCCCTCTCCCATGGAATGGGATGGTGGCATGAAGGAAAAACCGGAGTGATTTTGCCCCGTGTCCTGATGGCGTTCTGGTGGCAGGACGGTGGTTTCAGTGATTGGGTAGTGGGACTCAGGCTCTGGAGCCACTGGCTGGGGCCGATCTACAGGTGCCGTGAAGGCAGATTGAGGAGGTAAGAAGCCTGATTGGACTTCAGGCTGCTGCTGTGCAGGCCTTTGTGGCTGAAAGAATGCATGTTGAGAAGCAGGCCCTGCTGGTTGTTCAGGCTCTGCTAGGGGCGGTGAAAAACTAAATTGTGGCTGGGGTGTGGGTGAGTGTTGCTGAAAGGCATGCGCCTGCGGCTGGAAGTTCGGGGCCTGCGGTTGCGGTTGGAAAGTCGCAGATGGGTTCTGGGCAAAGGGATCGAGTGTCTTGGGTGCCAGTGGTTGCAGGGCTGTAGCAGGCATTCCAAATCCAGATAGTGGAGCCGATGCAATGGGTGCAACCATCCCAAACGCGGGAGTTACTGTGTTTGGTGGATTGAAGCTATTTGAAGGAGCCTCGGTAGGTGCTGTAGCGGGCGCTAGAAATGGTGAATTTGTGCCGGGTACTGAAGTCGATGCGAAGCCAACTGCTGGATCAAAGGCTGGAGCTGTCTGTTGCAAGGATGCTGCAGATGCAGGCGGATCAATCCGCATCATTGGTTGCGCAGTACTTGGTGCGGGTGCTAAGACTGGGGGGGAGCCAAGACTAGCTAGATTAGGAAGTGTTTGTGGCGCGCTGGATCCAGACAGTGCGGATTGGAGTTCCGCGGGGTCGATACGGAGTTGGAATTCACGTCTGGCAGTATTGAGAACATTACGGAATCCGACGTCTGTGATACCATCAATGAGTAGGCCGAGTTCAGTGACAGGTACAGGTAAGGCTGCTAGCTCCTGAATCTTTGCTGACTGTAAGGCGGTGGTGATCCAAGCTGGAACCACCATGGGATCAAAGCCTAATTCTGCGGCGGTATAACCTTTGATTAAATTTGCCAAGGAAATCCGTATAAGTGGCGCACTAGCGCTCGGGGCAGAGGACATCTGCATCGCCGGTGGCTGAGTAGGACGAGCAGGAGCTGTGTCTGGTGCCGGCTGTCCTGTCGGAATTGCTTTTGCTCCAAAAAGTGAGCCTAATGTAGATTCGGTCGCCGGTGCTGCCTGACCAAAGGGAGAGGATGCTGGTGTTGCCGGTGCCTGACCAAAGGGAGAGGATGCTGGTGTTGCCGGTGCCTGACCAAAGGGAGAGGATGCTGGTGTCGCCGGTGCCTGACCAAAGGGAGAGGATGCTGGTGTCGCCGGTGCGGCCTGACCAAAAGGAGAGGATGCTGGTGTTGCCTGTGCCTGACCAAAGGGTGAGGATGCTGGTGTTGCCTGTGCCTGACCAAAGGGAGAGGATGCTGGTGTCGCCAGTGCCTGACCAAAAGGAGAGGATGATGGTATTGCCGGTGCGGCGTTAGAAGTGAATGGTTGTGTTGAAGCTTGGTGCTTTTCGGAATTCAATTGGGCACCAACTGCTGCAAAGGGGCTCATCGGGAACGCTGGTGCTCCTTGGCTGGGTTGGCCTGGGAGTGTGAGCTGCGGAACCGCTGCATCACGGTTCGACACATCGGCCAAGGGTGGCGGTGGCCCTTGCCGACGAGGTGGTAGCATCATGCCGGATGCTGAGGCTGACGTGGGTTGAGATAGCTCGGGGGCTAGGCCTGAGGGTCCCATGGGTGGGGCTGGTGGCGTGGAGAAGGGGCTGGCAGCACTACTGGACGCATGTGCTAACTTGCCCTGACTTGTCGCAGCAATAAGATAGGGTAACTTTGCGGCAGGTAATGGGATCATTCTCGGATCCTGTGGTGAGATGGGTGTCTGAAATAGAGCAGGACAGACGCGATAGATCTCGAAGATTGGCAATGCTGCCTGACCGCCAAGTAAAGCTTCATTGAGCACTTGTGGAGAGACGGACACTGGTTGCTCCATCGGTAAAGCCCCAGCCCTGGCGATGTCAGGAGGTAGCATGGGTAAGATGTCTGCAACGGTCAAAGGTGCGCCTGTGCTCTGTGTAGATGTGGCCCCAAATGGAGACTGCTGTAAGGGTATTGCTGCTGGCGTCTCTCCAGGTGCAAACTTGAAAAGCGGAGCTCCAAAGGGGGATGCGGCGTTCAAGGGGGGGGCGGAGGCAGTCATCGAAGTGGACGGATTATGTGTGGGCGCTGAGAAGGCCGACTGTAGATTTTCATGCACAGCAGAATCACTCGCCTGACTTGGGTCAGGAGAAGCTTGAAACATGCTGCGGAACGTGAAACTCATGGGCGATCTAGAAGTGGGAACTCAACTGGAGATGATTATAGTAAAGATTAATTTACAGTAATTATAACTTTTCACATTAAAAAGTTGATTATTTAACACAATCTAACTATCAGCAAGCACATAATCGGCCCGATTTCCCTTCTTTTTCATCGTTTTGGTAGCTGTTTTTTTAGAAAGGCAGGAAATAGGCCCGAAATTTGGATAAATGCAGGTTAATTTGAAGAGGTGATTGACCAGCCGCAAAGGGCCGTCTTTGATGGGCTCTCGGTTATCGCCGAATCAACCTTCAAATCCACAGATCCATATGGCACTCTCCGTAGGCACCCCAGCACCAGATTTTACCGTCACCACTCTCGGCGCTAATGGCCCAGAACTCTTCAAATTGTCTGAGAAAATCGGGCAATCCAATATCTTACTTCTCTTTGTACCGATGGCCTTCACTGGCGTGTGCACGGCTGAGTTCTGTGAGATCTCCAAAGGCATCAATGAGTACAATGCACTGAATGCCACAGTTGTCGGTATCAGCGGCGACAATCCTTTCGCTCAAAAAGCCTGGGCTGAGAAAGAGGGGATCACACTTCAGCTCCTCAGTGATTATGATCACAAAATCACCTACGCCTATGATGTGGCCTATGAAGCGTTCCTGCCAGCTAAGAACCTGATCATGGGTGGCGTGCCGAAGCGCTCAGCTTTCATCATCGACAAAGCAGGCGTCATTCAATATGCAGAAGCTCTGGAAAGCCCTGGCGACCTTCCAAACTTCGTCGCGATCAAAGCCAAGCTTGCTGAGCTAGCCTGATTTCTACTTCCTTAGTTGATTGCTTTCGCCCCAGTGGAGCTTCTCCGCTGGGGCTTTTTTGTGATTTTTGCCATAAATCACCCTTTTACTAGCATCCTGTGATTCTGGAGTCTACGGTACGTCCCCGCCACGTGGCGGATACTTTAAAACACTATGTGCGGAATTGTAGGCTACATCGGCAAGCGGCAGGCCAGCCCGATCCTTTTGGATGGGCTGAGCAGGCTGGAATATCGTGGGTATGACTCAGCGGGCATCGCCCTCCTGAATGGTAGCCCTGACGTGACCATCATCAAACGCGCGGGTCGTATCGCGAATCTGCGTGAAGCTGTCGGTGAACTCAATCCGACTGGCAGTGCAGGCATTTCCCACACACGCTGGGCTACCCATGGTGCGCCGACCGATGAGAATGCGCACCCTCATCGTGATCAGAGTGGAAAGCTCGTGCTCGTCCACAATGGCGTGATCGAAAACTATCAGACGCTGCGTGATCAGCTCATTGCTCAGGGAGACACCTTTGAATCTCAAACGGACACTGAAGTGCTGGCTCATCTCGTCGGGCGCTACTTTGAAGCCTCTGATGAAACAGATGGCCAGACTCGCTTGCGTCAGGCTCTGCAGGCCGCATTGGCAAAGGTGAAGGGGACTTATGGGATCGCCATCATGCATGCGGATGTTCCAGGCGTCATCATTGGTGCACGTCTTGGCAGTCCTTTGGTGGTCGGTTTAGGTGATGGTGAGTACTATCTTGCTTCAGATGTGTCGGCTATCGTCGCCCACACTCGAGATGTAGTTTATCTCAATGACCATGATTTAGTCACTGTGACATCGGATCGATATGACGTCAGTAGCATGGCCAGTGGTGGTGGTGCCGCACAGGTCAAGGTCAGCCGCATTGAGTTTACCGCCGACGATGCTGATAAAGGCGATTACGAACACTACATGCTCAAAGAAATTTTCGAGCAGCCTCAATCTCTGCGCAATACGATGCGCGGCCGGCTTTCACGCGATGACGGTGCGGCCATCCTGGGTGGTCTTAACATGTCACCGCAGGAACTGCGTAGCATTGACCGCATCATTCTCAGTGGTTGTGGCACCGCCTTCCATGCCGCCATGGTTGGTGAATATGTGATCGAGACTTTGGCCCGTATCCCCACGGAGGTAGAGATCGCCTCAGAGTTCCGCTACCGCAATGTCCCGTCTGATAAGGACACACTGCAGTTTGTTTTAAGCCAGAGCGGCGAGACCATTGATACCCTCGCCGCCTTGCGCGAGGCCCGTCGCAAAGGCATTCGCTGCTTAGGCATCGTCAATAGTGTCGGCAGCACCATCGCTCGTGAAAGTGATGGCGGTTGCTACATCCACGCAGGTCCAGAGATCGGGGTTGCCGCCACAAAGACCTTCACCTCGACCGTGATGATGGTCACGCTTCTAGGCATGCTGTTTGGTCGTATTCACCATCTCAGCAGCGCCGATGGCCTGGAGATGATCGACGAACTGGAGGCCATCCCTGACAAAATCGCCAGCATTTTGAAGCAGACAGATAAGATCAAAGCCATCGCCCAAAAACATGCCAATGCTGAGGGCATGCTCTTCATGGGACGTCAGGCCAACTATCCCGTGGCCATGGAAGGCGCGCTGAAGATGAAGGAAATCAGTTACATTTACGCCAGCGGTCATCCGAGCGCCGAGCTGAAGCACGGCATCATCGCTCTGGTGAAGCCCGACATGCCGAGTGTCTTCATTGCCCCAGATGATGCGGTTTTTGATAAAAACGTCAGCAACATCGAAGAAGTGCTCGCTCGCAAAGGTCCGGTCATCGCCGTCACCACAGAAGGTCGCACTGAACTGGAGCGCCTCACTGAAGACGTGATTTACGTGCCTGATTGCCCATCTTACCTCAGCCCGCTGCTCACCGTCATTCCGCTGCAACTCTTCTCCTACTACGTCGCGGTTGCTCGTGGCTGTGATGTGGATAAGCCGCGTAATTTGGCCAAGAGCGTGACCGTGGAGTAAGCCTGAAATCCTATTTCTAGTTTCAGGTTTCTAGTTTCATGATGTAAAAATCAACGACTTGCGACCGTAGCACCCCACACTTTTAGAGTGAGCCAAGATAGCTCTGTAAAGTCCTGATTGAGAGAACTTGGAACGAGTAGCTAGAAATTTGAAACTCGGATTTAGGGTAAGTGTCACTTGCCGATGCAGAAGCTGGAGAAGATCACATCCAGGATCTGCTCCACATCGATCACGCCCACGACTTCTCCGAGAGCTGCTAAAGCTTCTCGGAGATCCAGGGCCACATATTCCGGTGCTGTGCCCGAGATGAGTGCCGCTCGCGCCGCTTCCACACGTTCCACCAGACGCTCAAAGCAGATCTTATGCCGCGTATTGATGGCTACCGGGTGATCCCCCATCAAAGGGCCTGCGCGCAGGATGATCTCGCGGATAGCATCTCGGAGCTGTTCCACGCCTTCACCTTTGGCACAGGAAAGCGGCACACCAGTGTCCCAGCCCGGAGTCACGCCTAGATCCGCTTTGTTTAAAAGCAGAATGCGCCTTGACTCCACCTCAGGCGGCAAGATCACCCTCTTTGCAGCCGACTGTGGCAGACTGGCATCCACGACCTCCAGAATCAAATCGGCACGCTCCAGCTCGCGATGCGTGCGCTGAATACCGACTTGCTCGATGTGGTCCCCTCCTTCTCTCAGGCCAGCCGTATCGACTAGCCGCAAAGGAATGCCATGGACTTGGATGATCTCCTCGATGGTATCCCGAGTTGTTCCGGCTGTTGGGCTGACGATGGCACGTTCAAAGCCTAACAAGAGATTGAGAAGGCTGGACTTCCCCACATTAGGCTCACCACAGATGACCGTGCGTGCTCCATGACGCAGGATACGGCCCTGCTCACTGGTAGCGATCAGTCTGCGCGCACGATCTAGCACGGTATCCATCTTGGCGGTCAAAGCTGCCCCAGTATCAGGCGAAATATCCTCTTCTGGGAAATCGATGTAAGCCTCCACATGAGCTAAGACGGGCAGTAATTCCTCACGCAGAGCATTGGCTTCACGACCGATAGCGCCGCCCATTTGCTCATGGGCCGCACGCATGGCCAGGGTGCTCTGGGCATGGATCAGATCCATCACCGCCTCAGCCTGGTTCAGATCCATCTTCCCATTTAAAAAAGCGCGTTGAGTGAACTCACCCGGTTCTGCGGCACGAGCACCTGCGGTCAATAAAGCCTCCAGCACCTTTTGTGTGACGAGCAGACCACCATGTCCCTGGAACTCCACGACATCTTCGCCCGTGTAACTTGCCGGTGAGCGGAAGATCAGCAGCAATCCCTCATCTAAAATAAGCCCATGGGCATCCGCCACACTCGCACGATGCGCCACGCGAGCGCTCAGCTCAGGGATAGGTCGCTTCGTCTGAAAGACGCTCTCTGCGATGGTTAAGGCCTGTGGACCCGAAACCCGCAGTACAGAAATAGCAGCCTCCCCGAGGGCGGTGGAAACAGCGGCGATGGTATCATAAAGCATCGTTTAGGAATAGGCAGTCACAGTGGCTGGGCAAGGCGCGGATTAACCTAAAATCCTGTTTCAAGTTTCAGGTTCAAAGTTTCACGACATGAAAGTCAACGATGGGTGTCCATGACATCCATCACCCTTTTGAGTGTGCTGGCATTGTCTCGTTACGTCCTGGTGTAGAGAACATGGAACCTGAAACTTGAAACTCAGATTTATCAAAGCAGTTCCTTGGCCCAGACTTCCTCTTTGAAGCCCACGAGATACAGACCTTTCGTGGCATCAATCGCAAAGGGACGCTTCACGAGATTGCCGTTTTCAGACAGTAGCTTCAGCGCCTCGGAGGTGCTCATGCTTGGCAGTGTATCCTTCATCCCGAGTGCGCGGTAGTCCTGCCCAGAGGTATTAAAAAGCAGGCGCAGTTCATCCCCCTGAGCTTTCAGCATGGCTGCCAGCTCCGGCACGCTAGGTGCTGTCTCCCGGATCGGTATTTCTGTAAAAGCGATGTCGTGACTGCGAAGCCATTTGACGGCGCTTTTACAAGTAGAGCATCCTTGGTACGTGAACAATTTCATGGGGTGGAGGAAATATCTCCAATTTGGCACAGGTTTTCGGTGTCGTCGATTATCGAAAGAACTATCCGTTATTAGCGCTCAAACGGAGGCTGGCGAGCTTTCCCTGAGTCTCTTAAACAGAGGAGCATTCATCGCTGAGTTGTGAAGCGCGACGCACGCGTAACCTTGCGTTGACTTTACTTTTTTAATCAGACGCTCTCAAAATAGAACCCGCAAGGGTTAAGGTCTGGCTAATACGCTGCATGATGGCTTCTACGGTGTCCTGGCGGCCATAGGTAGCTGTTGCCATGGTTTCCAGCGTGTCCAGACTAGCTTTCACAGCTGTGGTCTCGATCTGCCAGGTGGTTGGATCTGTGCTGCCTTCGTTCAGAGCGAGGTTTGAGTGACCACTCAGGGTCGCTGGAGCTAAGACTTGCAGTCCTACCAGATTGGGCACCGTTTTACGCAACGTGATCACAGTAATGCTGCCGTTGAGCCAGAGGGCGGATGCATCTGCGTTGTCTTTAAGGCCGTCTGAAAGATCAGAAATGACCATCTGACCTTGAGGGATAGATGTGGTGTAACGCGTGTGAAGATTTTCGAGTAGCTCCAGAGAATGCGTGCTCTGCTTCCCAAAAGTTTGCCGCCAGATGAGCCCACCGCGCTGCCTGCCACGATCTAGGATGAGGTAACCCGTGACGGCGCTGTTGCTTTTGATCTTACCCGTGTAGGTAGTGCCAGTGGCGGTGAGTTTATAAATCAGCATACTTGCATCTACATGTTCCAGTAGCATGGGAGAGCTAGTCTCCGTGTAGATGACTTTCGAGCCTGTGGTCGTTGTCAGCCGTACGGTGTAACTTCCAGTATAGAGAAGCCCAGACGCTGGGTTGAATGTGGCACTGGTAGCGCCCCGAATGACAACACCATCTTTAAACCATTG
Source organism: Verrucomicrobiota bacterium (assembly GCA_026397605.1). GTDB lineage: Bacteria > Verrucomicrobiota > Verrucomicrobiia > Verrucomicrobiales > Verrucomicrobiaceae > Prosthecobacter. The sequence continues at coordinate 12,045 of JAPLUM010000363.1, forward strand.
ATATTGGGTGCTGCCGATAGATGACGCTACTGGGGCACTGAGTGTGCTGCCGTTGCTTACCTGAATTTTCAGGTCATTGATCCATAAGCCACCTGCACTCTCTGTGGCTGCTAGACGATGCCCATCGGCAGAGAGTTGAATGCAGGACCAATTTTGAAACTGAGTGCCAGCGCCTTCCTGCCAAGTCTTCCCGCCATCGCTGGAGGTCCATAGTCCGCCTTGCCGGGCTGCTGCGGCGATTC
>JAPLUM010000051.1 GCA_026397605.1 Verrucomicrobiota bacterium
AGCTCTGTAGCTAACTGCAGCCTGCGCACGATGAAGTCCACTGAATTGGCTTCTTTATTACGCCACAACCAGAGTTCTTTGTATTCACGCTGTTTATCTCCCAGCGCACGGCAGGCGGCGATACCACGCAGCCAAGCATAGTTAGACAGCTTTTCTTTGGAAAACACGCAATCAGCGCAATCCTGGTAGCGCCCCAGATTGAGCAGCGTTCCTGCAAGGGATCCGTAATGGTTTTCATTTTGCGCGAGGTCCTTCAGGGTCGCACCTCCTTGCATGAGCAACGCCATCGATTTTTCGGGTTCGTCCAAGCGTAGATACAGTTGCGCAAGCCGATCTTTGTCATTTGGCTTACCGGAGGTGGCCAGTTCGGTAAATGGCAGTTCGAGAACTTGCCGAGCCTGAGCTTGCATCAAAGCAAGAATGCCCGATTTTTTAAATCTCTCCTTACTGGCAAGATCTGCCATACCACGCTCGACTGGGTTGTATTCAACCTCCTGCGGATAGGCTAAGCATGGGATGGTGCGCCACCAGAATTGGTCCAAGAGTTCCCCCATCAAAGCATGGTCATCAGACGATAGTCCCACGATGGCGTCCGCAATTCTCAGGCTAAGAAATTGCAGGCTCGCGAGGTCTGCCCTCATCTTGTTTGCCTCAGCGATGAGACCCGCGAGAAACGCGGCTTCTGCATGACGGCTCTTCTTTTGTTCAATCACCGAAAAGCCATGGTTGAAGGCATGATTGGCGATGCCTTGGCTCAGAACCAGTGCCACTTTATCCTGCGGAGGAGCCGCCTCTGCGGTGCCCTGCCAGCTAGCACAAGCGACGATGCGCCCACCTACCACCTCCACAGCAAAAAGATCCGTGCGTGCCGTCTTAGCATCAAGTTTGTGGATGCATGGAACGAGCAGCAGATCCGCCTTCACAAGACGACCAAGCTCGGAAGCCATATTCGGCCTCCAGTCCTCAGACAATGAGCTTAACTTCTTCTCATCGAGTAGATGGGCAAGGTTTGAGCGATCAATCAACGTTACAGTTCTGGACGTGATGCTGGCGAGGGATTGCTCTAGAGTCGCCCGAATCATGGTCGATTGTGATTCAGCGGCCCGTCGGTGGTTGTCTGCGCAGACAGCTGGAAGCAGCGCACAGGTGAGGGGCTGATCGTCCTTCACCACCGCCGAAACGATGACCGAGGATGGAGCTAGGTGTGCCTCAGCGGCCACTAACTTTGCGGCCTCTGCGATCAGATCACCGTTCAGATCTTTGGGGCTTCGTACGCGGAGGATCTTCGGTTTTGGCATTTTCATTCCCTCTTTGACGGGAACGACATAAAACCGGAGCTGCTTGGCTACCAAATCAAGCACCGGCACCACGACCACCTCCGCGGGGAGGATGCGACCATCAGCGGCAATGACATCCGTTGCCGTGCGGAGTTTTTGCTCAAACACGACCGCACTCAGATGCGTGCGTGAAACCAATTCCACATCCCATGAACTGAGCAAGTCTGCCTGAAGGCGGACATCAAAGCCACCAGCGGCTTTGCGCATATTGCTATCGAGCTCCATGTCATACATCAAAGGCAGAATTGAAAGCCTGGGCTTAGCCTCACAAGGTGAACCAAAGGCGAAAACCAATACCAAAAAACCCAGGTAAAAATGGCAAAAGAATGTGCCTTTCATTTAGTTGATTCAGGAATTTTGGTTATCACAGGTGTCGTTCTGCTTAATTGCTGAGAAATAGCTTCCGCCAGTGCAGAATCTGGGCCTGGCCTTTCAGACTCTCTCTTGAAATAAAACAGGGAACGATTCTGGACATACTCTATCAAGGCCGAACTGCCAATCCTTTTCAAAAGGGCACCTGTGCGAAGTGAAATCCCCAACTCCCGATCATTCACAATTAGATTTCCATTTGAGGCAAAGACATCAGGAGGTACAGGCGAAAAGGATAAAGCTGGATCACCGTCCTTTTCAGCCTCAACCCACAAAGCTGCCCATACAGCCGTCAAATAACCTGCGGCCACAGCATTCAAAACTGTCAGCGGCCGTTTATCCAGGCTGGCATACTTCTGGAAGTAGTGGTCGGACAAAACGGTCGTGACACCAGAATGCGAAGAATAAACATCACCAACATTGCCACGGCTTTCAGAAATCAATTTGTGGTGAGTAAGAAACACAGTTCCCAGCGTCTGATCCTGCGGCCACGTCACACCAGACAACATTTTTGCAAAATCATTTCCATCCACAGCCTGATTAAGGCGATTATAAGAAGCCAGCTTTTTCACCTCCATCTTCACAGGCCAAATTTTTACCGCACACCCCCAAAAACCAGCGATCTGCAAAGCCACCTCTGACGCATGTTGCGGAGCGATTGTTTCATCATGCATCAGATTGATCGAACAGCTAGAAGGCAGCGTCACAAACTCACGTGGTGTCGGTAAAGAATCCAGAGGTGGGGCCCCCAACTCTGTCAGAAGACCTGTCATTTGTTGTTCGGACGCTTCATCTCCCTCTCTACGTGCTGCGAGCATGAAACACTGAGCATCCGAAATAGCGATTTCCTTCTGGCCTACAGCCATTCTCGCACGGGCGATTGGCATTCGCATAATCTTTTGGTTAATCGTCCAAGCATTCGCCGAGGACATGACATGGCCGAGCACATCACTTGCGCGATTTTCTTTGGTTCCCAATTCTAAAAGTCGGACCAGCCTATCTCCGGATTTATTAGCAATATGCCGATTGATCCACAGCATCTCGAACTCTCTATGAAAATCCCCCAGAGCGCGAAGAGAGTCCACCAGATGCATCGCCTGACGTGTGCTAGTGCCCCACTTCCTGCACTAACCACGTCTAGCGCCTTTTGAGCATCCCCAGATAGCAAATAAAAACGCGCCAATCGGTCTCGGTCGATGTCAGTGCCCATTTTGCTCAATTCTATCAGGGGTAATTCAAAGACCCGACGAGATTCAGCATGAATATCAGCTAGCTGACCGCTTTTGCGCAATTTGCGGATATCATAAAGCCATGGCATGTTCGGCTCATACTTCTCCTGCAATGGGTGCATCAAGGCAGGTGTTGCATCGAAATAATAGGCATCGGCAGCGCGCCGCATCAAATTCAGGTCATCCTGCGCCAAACAGATCGCGGCATCGCCAAACCGTGAAGCTTGGTGCGCAGTTGTGGCCGTCTCTTGACGGAGTCCCAACCAATTGCTTCGTAAACCGATGAGGAACTCTGCTTCTGCATGCCGCATTGAAGGATCATCTTTTAGCGTTTCGTCTTTCGCTCGCTTAGCAACCCTTAAAGCATCATCAATCAGACCTTTCACTTCCGCTGAAGGTGGTGCATCCAAAGTTCCCCCACTCCACATTCGGCAGGCGAGCATTCGCCC
>JAPLUM010000798.1 GCA_026397605.1 Verrucomicrobiota bacterium
ATGAACTTTTTCGCCTGCTGCGTCAGGACAATCTCATCAGGATCGGTAAGTCGACTCGCAACCGTCATGTCAGAAGTATCGATTTTCATTAGGCTAAAGTAAAAGGGTGCATTTTTCTAACGAAGCGTCACAAAGTCGTTGTGATTGAGGAGCGCCTGCAAAAACAAGCTGTGGTTTTGTTTCAAGCTTTGAAGGCCTTCGAGGCTTGCGAGACGCTTGGCATCAGAGGGCAGGCGACCGAGCACGGTGAGGAAGGATTGCGTCACGAAAGGCTCCGCATCGAGCTTACCAAGCTTTGCGGCCAGAGCGTCAGCGCATTCGCGGCTATGCTTACTGTTGGTCAAAGCAAGCGCCTGCTGGGGCACGACGCTTTCATTGCGGCGGTAGCATTCGAGGACGTTGCTGTTGTCGAAGACGGCGAGGAAGCGGTGCTCGGTGTCGGCGTTTTGGGTGAAGTAGAGCGAGCGACGTGGGCTAGTCTCCGATGACGCGGGATCGAGACTTGGGCCGCCGATCGTGAGATCGAGCTTCCCGGCGAGATGCAGAAGGCTGTCGCGCACGACCTGGCTCTCCATACGGCGCGGATTCATGCGCCAGTAGTTCGCGTTGTCAGGATCGGCAGTGACGGTGGCGTCGTTGGCCTGTGCGTTTGAGGAACTGCGGCGATACAATTCGGAGAGCACCATTGCGCGATGCAGCCCCTTCATGCTCCAACCGTTGTTCATGAAATCGACCGTGAGCGTGTCGAGGATGTCCTGATGCAGCGGCACGAGTGAGCGGCGGCCAAAGTCGTCCATGTTAGCAACGAGCGGAGCGCCAAAGTGCCGCATCCAGACTTGATTCACGAGCACACGCGCGGTGAGAGGATTGCGTTTGTCGGCAATCCATTTGGCGAAAGCAAGTCTGCGGCCTGTGCTGGTGTCGGGATAGGTCTGCACCGTGGCATTGGTGCTTTCTTCCGGGCCTTCCTGTGCCTTCAAACTCGCTGGCAAGGAGGTGTAAGCCTCTCCAGGAACTGCGGCTTTCTTCTTTGCTTTCTCCAAGGCTTCGCGTGCGGTTTTGATTTTCTTCGCGTCGGCCTTGGCCTTTGAATCGCCCACAGCTTTGAAAAGATCGACCTCAGCCTGCGCGAGTTTGTAGTTTGCCTCGGCGGCAGCGGCGGCAGCGGCGGCTTGAACGAGTGCTTTGTCCAGCTTGGCCTGATCCGCAGCGAATACGGCGCGAATCATTGCGGGTTTGGCCTGGGCAGCAGCGAGTTGTTTTTCTGCGAGCGCGGCGACGGCTTTGACATCCGCGAGTGGCACCGACTTGTCAGCGGCGGGTTCACGCAAAACGGCATCCGCAACGAGTTCGGCGAGCTTGAAGCTGTGAAACTCGACATCGGCATCGAAGGCTGTGATTGCCGCGTGGCCAGGACGCCGTTGCTGCGGCAGACGAAAAGCCAGAACTGGCTCGTCATTGATGCTGGCGTTGAGGAGTTGGCCGCGCACACGCAGATCCAGCGTGTAGCGCACGTCTTGCGAGATCGTGCGTGCCCTTGAGCCAGCCGTTGAATAAGTGGTCTTGCCGCCATTGGCCAAGGCGACTTGAATTTTCGATCCGCCACTGAAGGCACTCATGTAAACCATCACATCGTCGTGACCCACGCCATCAAAGACGATGCCGACAGATTTCCATTTTTGACCACCACGAATAGTGAAACTCAAACTCGCCTCGAAATCTGCAGGCGGGGCTGGCTTCAAGCGCAGTGAGCGGCGCTCGGCTCCGGTTTCATGCTGGCGCACGCCTGTGGCTGAATGCTTCCAGTCGCCTTTGAGGAGCTCCCACTGCTGCGGCTTCGCAGCGATGAAATCATCGCTGATGAGCACCTTGGGCGTCGTCACGGCCTTGGCATCAGGCTGAGCTGCCTTAGCGAGAGCCAGCCGTGCTTGATCGAGTGTTTTCTGCGCTGCGGAGATGTCGCGCTCGGCGGCATGGAGATGATCATCGAGAACAAACGGCAGCAGCGCCGGCTTGGCGGATGCTGGCGGCAATTTGACGGACGCTGGCTGGAAAGCGGCAAACTCCAGCACCTTTGGAATACCCGCCGAGAGCGGCTTCGACTTATCCTCGTTCTTCTCATCACCGCGTACATGACGAAAGGTGGCTTGGTCGAGATGGAGGTCAAAGACACGCGGCAGGCCGTTCTTTTCTAAGTCAGTCTCACCCTTCCATGGGTCGAGCCGCACATGAAGCGGCTCGAAGATGGCACGCATGCGGTAGTAGTCGGCGTGCTCGATGGGATCGTATTTGTGATCGTGGCATTTCACGCACTGCATGGTCACGCCGAGAAAAGCACGGCAGGTGTGCTCGATGGTTTCATCCAGCCAGGTGGTGCGATTGAAGAGATAGTAGCTGCGGGCGAGGAAGCCTGTCGCACGCAGATTGTCGCGATCTTCTGGTGCGAGTTCATCGGCGGCGAGCATCTGCACTATCATCTGGTCGTAGCCTTTGTCCGTATTCAGCGACTCGACGATCCAGTCACGCCAATGCCAGATATGCTTCTGCGAATGACGAAGCTGCGCGCCGAGGCCGTACCAGTCGCAATAGCGCCAGATGTCCATGAAGTGGCGGGCCCAGCGCTCGCCGTATTGCGGTGTGCCAAGCAGATGATCCACTACACGCTGACGCCCATCCCTGGAAGTGTCCTTTAAAAACAGCGCGATCTGCTCCGCTGTGGGTGGCAGGCCGATGAGGTCGAGATAGACACGACGCAGCCAGATCTCCGGCGCGGCTTCAGGCTGTTGCTTGAGCTTCGTGGAGGTGAGTCGTGCTGTCAGCAACGCATCCATCGACTTGCCGGACGATTTCGGCACTTGATAGGCCCAATGCGCACGCGGATCGACCTCAGGCTGTTCATTCGCAGGCGCGGGCGCACCAGCAGCAAGCCAGGCTTTAAGTTTGGCGAGCTGCTGGGTGTTGAGCATCGAGCCCTCGCCTTCCGGCGGCATGCGGTCATCCTTGTCGGCGGTGGTGACACGTTCGAGCAGCAGTGAATGATCACCCGCGAGGATATCGCCCCCATCACCGCCCTTGTGCATCGCGGCACTGGTGTCGAGTCGAAGATCTGCTTTCTGCTTCAAAGCACCATGGCAAGCGTAGCAACGCTCTTTGAGGAGCGGCTTAATCTCCTTTTCGTAATCCACGGCCAGCGCAGGAAGAGTAATCCAGATGAGCATGAGGGTCCCGCGTGCCAGGATGAGTCGCAGAGGTGGGCGGAGGACCAGGATGTTCATTTATCTTGTCGTCACTCAATACGCCGCCTGGAGATGAACTCTTGCCGCACAGAAACAGTCTTCCGCTGCCTCGTTTTTCCGCCATTACACCTGCCAACTGCTCGGACTTCACGGCTAAAATAAATCAATCTTTCAATTTTTTAAGCTTTCTCTAAGTCTTTGAATCTGAGATCGTCTGAATGGTAACGCCAACCAACCCTCATGCGTCTCAAAACCACCCTCGGACTCACCAGCCTATTTGCCTTGGCATGCCTGCTAGGCATCTACCTGTCTTCGCCTAGCGATAGCACACCCAAAATCGCAACACCAGAAACACGCGCCACTCCTCAAAAAGCAGCGAGCGCAGAAGTTCGATTCGTCAAAATAGCGACACTCCCAAAAGCTGAGCCAGTGGCTGCTAGTTCAGCCTCGAGTGATGTCCTGGAGCGCTTTGACAACTGGACGAAAAACTACCTTCAGGCCGGTAAAACAGAAAAGGCAGATCTAATCGCCAAAGGCCAGAAACTGGCTGAAGAACGCCGCCCAGTGTTCAAGGCGCTGATCATCGAAGACCCACGTGAAGCCATTCAAAAGGCGGTACCGATGGTGGTGAGGCAGAAGTTGCCAGCGGAAGTGGTGGCACTGCTGGAGCAGCGCATGAACCACATCGGGGCCATTCGCGTAATGCAGGGCGTGCCGCTGGATTTAAATGATCCACCGGAGCCGACGTATCGGGAGGTAGAGCTGGAGAAGGTCGGAACTTACCGCGCCTATGTCTATGGCGAGCGAGCGAATAAGCTGACGTGGACGGCGGGTGCCTCGGTGAATGGCGTGGCGATGGATTCGGAGTTCGCGATCAGCGACGATCCGACGCGGCGGCTGGAGGTGGGGGAGCGGTTGCCGGAGGGCAAAACAGTCATCGCAAGCTGCCCAGTTTCTGGAAAGTCGGTCGTCGATCCTAAAGATGTGCCCGCCGTGGTGCCTGAGAGCCTGCCAGCAGTGGAGACGCCGACGGAGATCATCACGTTCTGTGATGGCTCACACATCGCGGTTCAAAATCAGAC